>DATMTZ010000266.1:0-2593 GCA_035563975.1 Oxalicibacterium sp.
TGGGCGCGCCGTTGCCGGCGGTGACTTCGTGCAGGCGTTGTTCCGACACGCGGTGATAACCCTTGCCCATGCTCATGATGGCGACCAGGCAGGCGTAGCCCATCACGTCCATGCGCGCATCCGACAGTTCCAGCGCGCAGCGGTCCGAATCGCGGTCCATCGCTGCCAGCTGTTCCTTCGTCACTTCCTTCATCCGCATGCGGCTGGAGTGGAAAGTGAAGCGTTCCGGCGCAATCGCTTCACGTGCGCGCAGCATCGCCGGAATTTCCGTTTCCATCGTCGTGTTGGAGCTCGGCACGATCTGCCCGATGCGGTAGGAGGTCTTGTTCACATGGTCTCCGTGGTTCGTGCATGTTGCGGCGTGTCCCGATGCCATTGCTCACGCAACAGCGTGCGTACCTTGACCGTCGCGCGCCGGTTCTTCGCGCCTAGCCTGTCATGCAGGCTGCGATCGGGATGGGCCAGTATGTCGGCCAGCGCTTCTTCCGCAGCCCTTTGCATGATCGCCAGATCGGCGTCAGCAGGCGCATCGGGGTTCTGCAGTTCCAGCGTGCGCCACAGCAGGCCCAGCGAAGCGAAGCTGTCGATGTCGTAGGCCATCGGCGGGATCACCGATGCCAGTTCTTCCAGCGCATCGACCGAGCGCATCGTGATGCGCGCCGCCGATTCCTTGCCCATTGCGTGGACCTGCACCTGCGGATCGCGGATCGCGATCAGGCGGTTGGCCTGGTAGCCATGCGCGAGAAAGGCGCCGGAAATCGCCTTGCCGACGACCAGCCCGATCACCGGATGCCCGGCCAGCCGTGCTTCGGCGTAAGCGGCGGCAGCGGCGGCCAGCGCCTGGTGGATGCCGAAGGCTTCTTCGCGCCGGCCGTAAGCCTGGCTGGGAACGTCGATCACGGCAACGATCGGTGTCTTGTCGCTGCGATCGCGGTCGGCGGCAATCTGCCGCTGTACCGCGCGTGCGATTTCCCATCCTTCGACCAGACCGGTTTCGCCATTGCGCGCGCGCGGGAAACGGTTGCCAGGATCAGGCACCACGCAGACATAGAGGGCCGTCCCGCCGGCGAGCGGCGCATGGCACACGCGCAATGCGGCGGAGTAACCCGCATGCAGCGGCGCGTCGCCGGTGAGGGCGGCGAGCCAGACGGCGCCGCGCTTTGATTGGGAGGCAGTCGTCATGGCCTGATTCCTTTTTCGTAAAGGGCGCGAACCTGCTCCGGCGTGGCTTGCGAGGAAGTATCGACTTCGGCAAGACGCGCCAGAAAATCGTCGTGCAGCGCGCTGCGATTTTGTTGCGGCAATCCCTGCTTCAGCAAATCGTGCACTGCAGCGCTTATTTCGGCGACATCGTCTTCCACGTATGCGTCGATCATGCCCGTATCGTAACGTTGCTGGCCGCCGGTAAAGCTCCAGATGAAGGGCCGGTCGCGCGAATCGAATTCGCCCAGTCCGGCTTCCTGCTCGATGACGGCGGGGCCGTTGAGACCGAGCCGCGCTTCGCGCGTCATCACCAGATAGCTGCACAGGCCGGCCGCAATCGACATGCCGCCGTAACAGCCGACCGTGCCGGCGGAAATGCCGATCACCGGCTGATAGCGGCGCAGGTCGACGATGGCAGCATGGATGTCGGCGATGGCAGCAAGGCCGAGATTGGCTTCTTGCAGCCGCACGCCGCCGGTTTCGAACAGGATCAGTGCGCAGGTCGGCGTGCCGCTGCGATTGTCTTCGGCCGCCAGCTCGAGCGCCGCCGCGATCTTTGCGCCGCCGACTTCGCCCATGCTGCCGCCCTGGTAGGCGCCTTCGATGGCGGCCACGACGGCGGGCTGGCCGGCAATCGCGCCTTTCAGCAGCACCACGCCGTCGTCCGCCTGTGCGGTCACGCCCTGCATTTCCAGCCAAGGCGATTTGATGCGATCGAAAGGATCGAGCAATTCGCGCGCCGATCCTTCGTCGAGCAGCGCGTGCGCCCGCTCGCGCGCAGTGAGCTCGATGAAGCTGGCGCGGTGCAGCAGTTGCTGGCTGTCGTTCATGGACGTGCCGCCTCCTCGAAAGCCTGTTCGATCCGCAGGCGCACCACGCCCGGTGTCGCGCCGCAATCGTTGATCTCGATGCGCGCGGCCGGCAGCGCCGCATCGGCGAACATGCGATTCAGCAGCGATTCCCAGCGGCGGCTCATGCCGTTCACCGAGGTAGTGATGACGATGGTGCTGCGGCCGGCCGGCAGTGGTTCCAGCAGTACTTCCAGATCGCCGGAGCCAACCACGCCGGCCAGCGCGCGGCGCGGCGCGGAAGGGCCGGCATCGTATTCGTAAGTCATTCTTTCCATGCGCAGGCCTTCCCTTCTTGATTGGCTGGCGAAGCCAGGCTGTCCAGGAACAGGGTTGCGGCCAGCAGGTCGGCCGCTCCCCCGGGAGAAACGCCGAGCGCCAGTGCCCGTTGCTCCAGGTGGCGCAACGCGGATTCCCGTTCTGAGAAATCTGCAGCCCGTAACACGGCGCGTGCGTCGCCTTGTATCGTGCGCAGTGCGCGCATGCCGCCGCGCGACAGGATGCAGGTATCGTCCAGTTGTGCGATCACGGCCAGCAGGGCG
>DATMTZ010000267.1:0-5231 GCA_035563975.1 Oxalicibacterium sp.
ATTGGCGCCGTTGCAAGCGCGCGCTCCATGACGCCGATGGCCACACTGGCGACGGCACGCCTCGCGGGCCGCAATACAAAGGGGAAATTAATTCTCCTGGACCGTCCGCTCTTCAAATATGGCGCACTGGCAATGGGGGTGGGCGAACTGTTGGGCGACAAAATGAAGACCGCGCCCGACCGCACCGTATTTCTGGGGCTGTTGGCACGCGTAGCGAGTGCCGGGATTGCCGGCGCGGCATTGGCCCCTCGTGGTCAGGAACCGGCTGGTGCATCCGTTGCGATCGCAACCGCGGTGCCGCTAGCATACTTGACGCTTGCCGGACGCAAACAGGCGATGGCGCGTATCGGGCAGACCCGTAGTGGATTGATTGAAGACGCATTGATCGTTGCCGGGGGTGCTGCGATCGTGGCGCTGTCGGTGAAATCGAAAGGCGACCAACAGCGCTCGATGCATGGGCCAGCGCACGATTAATTGCGCAGCGAATTCGGCGGGCTCCCCGTCACAGCGTGAATATATGGTTAGCGTGACTATGCATCGACACGGCGTGCGCTGTCCGAGCAGCACGCCGCCATGCTGCTGACCGCTACCGTGTTTAGACAAACATCCCGCCCGAGGCTTCGATACGTTGCGCATTGATCCAGCCCGTGCCGTCTGACAGCAGTGCCGCAATGGCACCGCCGATATCGTCCGGCAAGCCGACGCGGTTCAGCGCCGTCACCGATTTGACCATGGCGTTCAGCTCCTTGTTGTCGCGCACCTTGCCGCCGCCGAAATCCGTTTCGATTGCGCCGGGTGCGACTGTGTTGACCGCGATGCCCCGCGCGCCAAACTCTTTGGCCATGTAGCGCGTCATCACTTCGATCCCGCCTTTCATCATCGCGTAGGCACCATAGCCCGGCAGGCTGAAGCGCGCCAGGCCGCTGGAGATGTTGACGATGCGGCCGCCATCGGCAATCAGCGGAAGGAGCTTCTGCGTCAGGAAGAACGGGCCTTTCAGATGGACGGACATCAGCGCATCGAACTGCGCTTCTGTCGTGTCCGCAATCAGGCCGTAAATGCCCATGCCGGCGTTGTTGACCAGATAGTCGAGATGCGTTGTGCCGAACTTCGTACGCAATAGCGATTGGATCGATTCCGCAAATGCGCCGAACGATGCGCTATCCCCTGCTTCCAGCCGCAACATCGCGGCTGAACCGCCCTTGCGTTCGATCTCTTGGGCGACTGCGGTTGCCTCCGCCTCGCTGCTGCGATAGGTGCCGATGATGGCGACGCCTTGCGCGGCAAGATGCAAGGCGGTGTTCTTACCCAAGCCACGGCTGGCGCCGGTTATCAATGCAATTTTTCGTGTCATGTTGTGCTCCTTGAAAACGGGAGTTCAGTGTATTAACAAGAACCGCTTAGACAAATCACCTTAAAATAAACGCACTGTTCGGAACAAACAAACCAATGGCCAACAAACTCGATCTGTTGAAGACCTTCGTTCGCGTGACGGAGGTGGGCAGCTTTACGCAGGCGGCCTCCGACCTCGGCATACAGAAGGCCAGCGCCTCAGAACATGTTCGCGCGCTGGAAGAATTGCTGGGGACGCGCCTTCTTCACCGCACCACGCGGCGGGTGCAGCCGACGCACGACGGACTCGCCCTGCTGGAACGCTGCAAGGATCTGCTGTCCGACATGGACGAACTGGAAGGGATGTTCCGGCAAACCGGCGCGGACGTGCACGGGCGGCTACGGGTCGATATGCCGACTTCGGTGGCGCGCAATATCGTCGCGCCACGGCTCGGCGAGTTCCTCGCGCAATACCCGAACATTCACATTGAACTGAGCAGCACCGACCGGCTGGTGGACGTGGTGCGCGAAGGATTCGATTGCGTGCTGCGCGTCGGCAATGCGATTGAGCCTTCGCTCATCGCCCGGCGAATCGGCATGCTGGACATGGCCAACTTCGCCAGTCCTGCCTATCTGGAAAAATACGGCACGCCGCGCACGCTGGAAGACTTGCCCTCGCATTACCTCGTCCACTACGCGACGGTGTTCGGCATGCGCAGCGACGGCTTCGAATACGCGGTCGACGGCAAGAACCAATCGGTGGACATGCGTGGCTTTGTGACGGTGAACAATGTCGAGACCTATGAGGCGGCTTATCTGAACGGTCTCGGTATCGCACAAGCGCCTTATGCCGGCGTGCGCGCGCACGTGCGCGCCGGCAGGCTCGTGCTCGTGCTGCCTGATCATGTGCCGAACCCCTTGCCGTTTTCACTGCTGTACGCGCACCGGCGGCATTTACCGCTTCGCGTGCGCGTGTACATGGAATGGCTGACGAGCGTATTGCAGGACGAGATGTGGCTGCATTCGATTTCGGAACAGCAGTCGCTTCGCTAGTGCCGGCGCGTCGCCGCCTGGCTGAACCAGGCTTTCCAAAATTCGTTTTCGTCCCTATATTGCTCACATCATCAAAACCGGTCGTGTCGATGAACAACAGCAGTCCATCGCGCCACGCACTTATCCCCAACGTAAAGGAAACCCAATGAGCCAAACCACCGAACGTGCCGTCCTTGCCGGCGGCTGCTTCTGGGGCATGCAGGATCTATTGCGCAAGCGTCCCGGCGTCGTGTCGTCGCATGTCGGTTATACCGGCGGCGATGTGCCGAATGCCACGTATCGCAATCACGGTACCCACGCTGAAGCGATCGAGATCATCTTTGATCCCAGCGTGACGAGCTATCGCGAGTTGCTGGAATTTTTCTTCCAGATTCACGACCCGACGACCAAGGATCGCCAGGGCAACGATCGCGGCACCAGCTATCGCTCCGCGATTTTCTATGTGAACGAAGAACAGAAACGGATTGCGGAAGACACCGTGCAGGATGTGAATGCATCGGGATTGTGGCCGGGAAAAGTCGTGACCGAGATTGCGCCTGTCGGGCCGTTCTGGGCTGCCGAGCCGGAGCATCAGGATTATCTGGAGCATTATCCGGACGGCTATACCTGCCACTACATCCGCCCGGACTGGAAACTGCCGGTTCGATCGAAGGCCTGACCAGACTTTTGAAACTGGTTCGCTGCCGGCCCGTTTCATCCCTGCGCGCCGCATTGCGATGACGGATGGCCTTTGCGTGTTCGCTAGCGCACCTATCGACACGCAAGCCATCCGTATGATCGATCTTCATCTGTGTCGCCAATCGCGCGATGCCTTCTCGAAACATATTCAAGGAGACTGTGATGGATTCGATCAATGCACAACAGCCGGAGCACAATCGCGCCGATCTGGCGGGCCAAGACGTCATTCCAAAACTGAAGGAGCTGGCGGAAGACGAAATCTGCTTTTTCTGCACGGCATCCAGCGGAGGCGGCTCGCAAGGCGTGCGGCCGATGTCTGCGCTGCAAGTCGATGAGCAAGGCAACCTGTGGTTTCTCAGTGCGAGCGACAGCCGCAAGAACGCGGAGATTGCGGCGAACGCGGCGGTGAAGCTGCTTTTTCAGGGCGGCCGCGCCGAATTCCTGACGCTGGACGGCGTTGCCGCGATTTCGCGCGACAAGGCAAAGATCAAGGAACTGTGGGGCTTCTTGATGAAGACGTGGTTCACCGAAGGTGAGGACGATCCGCGCATCACGGTCATCAAGGTAACGCCGACAGGCGGCTACTATTGGGACACCAAACACGGCAGCGCCGTTGCAGGCATCAAGATGGTCATCGGCGCGACGATCGGCAAGACGCTGGACGATTCGGTCGAAGGCGTGCTGACGCCGTCATGACATAGGGCCAGGGTCGATTATTCAGCGACCAAAGCGTTGCTCAATCAACTGAATCGCGCGCGCAACGCCGTCTTCCCGCTGCATTGCGCGACCGATCTCTGCCGCGCGCTGCTGCATGGCATGCGACTCACGCGTTGTACGGATCGCCTGCGCAAGTTGATCCGCCGTGACGGTATTGCGATGCAAAACCGCACCGGCCACACCGGCACGACGCAGTTCATCTCCCCAGAATTGCTGATCGAACGCATGCTCGACCACGATGGACGGCCGGCCGGATCGCGCCGCCGAATGCGAGGTGCCGGCTCCGCCGTGATGCACAATGGCCGCGCATTGCGGGAATACCTGCGCATGCGGTGCACGCGCGCAGCGGAAGATGTCCGGCGACATCTTGCCCGGCCAATCTGACTGGATGATCGCGCGGCATCCGGCGAGCGACGCCGCTTCTGCCATCAAGGTATCGAAGGACTCTGTCTGGAATTGCGTCAAGGAGCCAAACGTCATGTAGACCGGCGGCGGTCCGGCTTGCAGAAACGCCTGCAAACCCGGCGGCAACGGAATGGGATGATCGTCCGGCGGGTAATGCAGATCGCCGCATATCTGGATGTGCTCGCCCCAGTCGCCGCGTCGCGGGCTCAAGGCGGGGCTGGATGCGATCAGCGTCAGGTCTTTGGAGATGTACAGCTGTTCCTGCATGCTTTTCAGCGGCGGCAGGCCTTCGCGCCGGCGCAAGGCCTCGGCGCGCGAGAACATTTTCTTGCGGCCGACGTAATCGCCCAGCTTCCAGGTGAGGCTGTTGATGAAGCGGCCGAGATGGGGACCGAACAAGGGAATCTCGCTGGTACGCACCGCCAGCGGCGCGAGCGCAACGGAGACGCGTGACCGGCCGCTGATCTCCGCTGCCGTCAGCAGCGTGTGATTGACCATGTGGCCGATGACGATGTCGTTGTCTGCACACAGCGCCTGGGATGCGGCGTACATCTCCTCCAGCGCCGGATCGAAGTACTGCTGCATCACCAGCACGAATTGCTTCATCGGATCGTTGGTGCGGACGATTTCTTCCAGCACGGCGTTGGGTCCGCTCGCGAAATCGCCATACGCGCGCACGGCAACAAAGCCGCCGGCAGCGGCATAGGCCGCGTAGTCCTTGTTGTCCACACTGGTGTACGCAATCGTGACCTGGTGGCCCGCGCCCTGCAAGCCGTGCGCGAGCGCCATGAACGGCAGGATGTCGCCGTCGCTGCCCCAGGTCTGCATACCGATCTTCATTGCTCACTCCTCACAATGGTGGAAAAGAATCGAGCGCGGCCGCGATCGACGTCGAAGGCTTCCGCATGCCATCCCACGATCAGACCGGGAAGACGGAAAGGCCAGAACAAGCGAGGTCTATTCGTGCTGAAGGATATTGACGAGCTTGCCGATCGGGTCCCTGACATAGAACCGGCGAACGCCCCATGACTCGCTAACCGGACCAT
>DATMTZ010000268.1:0-9094 GCA_035563975.1 Oxalicibacterium sp.
GTGACGTCGACGCTTGGCGCGCTGCGCTCGCAGCGCGTTTCGGTGTCAGATGCGGCCGGTCAATAGCAGGATCAACAGCACGACAATAATCAATCCTGTCACGCCGCTCGGCGCATAACCCCAGCTGCGGCTATGGCCCCACGTGGGAAAAACGCCGATCAGGATCAGGATCAGGATGATGAGAAGTATGGTTCCGATGCCCATGATGTGCCCTTTCATAGTAGAGGCAGGCTCAGACTATGGTTCTGCGGCAAAGGGGTCTGTTCGCTGGCTAACACACGGCGCTGGCGGCCTGGGGCGATAATGAAAGCCCTGCCACCAGTCGGCGCAGTCCGCGGCGACGCGCGGGACGCGGGTTTTAGAGGGAGGACATCATGCGAATCTGGACACTTTTGCTGGTCGTCGTGCTGGCCGCCACGGGCGCCTTCGCCGCTTTGAACTGGGATGCCTTCAATGCGCCGACGCCATTGTGGCTCGGCGTGGCAAGTGTGCAGGCGCCGCTTGGCATGCTGATGCTGGGCGCCATGGCGATGCTGACAGTGCTGTTCCTGTTGGCTATCGGCCATATGCAATCGCTGGCGCTGCTGGAGGCGCGGCGTTACGCGAAAGAGCTGCAGGCCAATCGCGAACTGGCCGATCGTGCGGAAGCCTCGCGATTTACCGAGCTGCGGCATTATCTGGAGGCGACGGCGTTGTCCGCGAACACGCAAGACGCAGAGGCGCACGCTGCCTTGGTGGCGCGCCTGGAGCAACTGGAGACGGCGATGACCGCCTCGATCGAGCAGACCGGCAACAGCCTGGCGGCTTATATCGGCGAGATGGAAGACCGGCTGGAGCAGAACAGCGCGACGCTGACCGGCCGATAGCGGCGGCGAGCGATCTCCCAACTGGCAACATGAAAATGTGACAGTGTTTTGTTGCTTTGGGGCAATATCGATCTATTTCGGCTTCGGTTACACTGAAGGCCTCGATTTCCTCCGAGGCTCCTATGGCCAAGCCGGTACCCAAGCAAGGCGATCATTTCATCCTGTACGCGGTTGGCGGTGCGCTACTGTTCGTGTTGGTCGGGTTCGCGGTTGCCTGGTTCTATTTCAAACAAAGCGCCCACCTGCAGCCGCGTGTCGCCTATGTGACCTTCGGTCCGTTGATAGTGCGCGCTTCCGATTATTCGATCCGTACCTCGCTCGCCGTGCAAACAGCCAGCGAGCAGGAATCCTGGGTAGAAGACAACAAGCCGCGCGTGGAATTTGCGCTGCAGGACGCGCTGTCGCATATCGACGAGCACCGCGTGCGCCAACCGGACGGCATTACTTATTTGCAAAACACCCTGCGCGACGACGTCAATCGCAACCTGAAGACCGGCAATGTGCAGGAAATCCTGCTGACGGATTTCATTATTCAGAGCAATTGAGTTAGGCTGGCGGCAATCGTCTTACGCGTGCAATTCCCATGAGTTCCTCTGATACATCGCTCGACCGCAAGGCTGACACGGCTTCGGACATCACACGTCATTCGCTGCGGCCAGATTCCCCTTGCGCCGGCTATTGCTCCACTTCGCACGGCGACGAAGTGTGCAAGGGCTGCGGCCGCACTTTCGACGAAGTGTTGAACTGGATCATCTACACCGATGAGGAAAAGGCTGCGGTATGGGCTCGGCTCGAGGCGGCGGGGCTCGTCAAGAAGCGCTGAAAACCGCGTCCTGATTAGACTTCAGGCCCGAGAATCGGTAGACTAGACGCCTTTTTCAAGGGCACATTTCATGTCCGCCACGCCCGATTCCCCGATTGCCGACGACGCAGCTGCATCCTCATCCGAAGCGCGCGCGGCTTCCTCCGTTTCGACCGAACTGATCGCCAGTGAAGTGGCGCGCCGGCGCACTTTCGGCATCATCTCGCACCCGGACGCCGGCAAGACCACGCTGACCGAAAAGCTGCTGCTGTTCTCCGGCGCGATCCAGCTCGCCGGCACCGTCAAGGGACGCAAGAGCGGCCGTCACGCGACGTCCGACTGGATGGAGATCGAAAAACAGCGCGGCATTTCGGTCGCCAGCTCGGTCATGCAGTTCGAATACCGCGACCACGTGATCAACTTGCTCGACACGCCGGGCCACCAGGATTTTTCGGAAGATACCTACCGCGTGCTGACCGCGGTCGACTCGGCGTTGATGGTGATCGATGCCGCCAAGGGTGTCGAGGAACAGACGATCAAGCTGCTGAACGTCTGCCGCATGCGTAACACCCCGATCATTACCTTCATGAACAAGCTGGACCGCGAGACACGCGATCCGCTGGAGCTGCTGGATGAGTTGGAGTCGGTACTGAAGATCGAATGCGCGCCGGTGACTTGGCCGATCGGCATGGGCAAGAATTTTCGCGGCGTGTATCACTTGCTGCGCGACGAGATCATGCTGTTCGCGCCGGGCAGTGAAAAGGCCGACCAGAGCTTCGAAGTCATCAAGGGCATCGACAATCCCAAGCTGGCGGAAATGTTTCCGCTCGAGATCGAGCAACTGAAGATGGAAGTCGAGCTGGTGCACGGCGCTTCGCATCCGTTTGAACTGGACGCCTTCCTGTCCGGCAAGCGCACGCCGGTGTTCTTCGGTTCCGCGATCAACAACTTCGGCGTGCGCGAAATCCTGAACGCCTTGCTCGACTGGGCGCAGCCGCCGCGCGAGCGCGATGCGACCGTGCGCGCCGTGCAGCCGACCGAGACACCGTTCTCCGGTTTCGTGTTCAAGATCCAGGCCAACATGGATCCGGCGCACCGCGACCGCATCGCTTTCCTGCGCGTGTGCTCCGGCCGCTTCGAACGCGGCATGAAGGTCAAGCATCTGCGCCTGAATCGCGAGATCAAGGTGTCCAGCGTAGTGACCTTCATGGCGTCGAGCCGCGAACAGGTCGAGGAAGCCTATGCCGGCGACATCATCGGCTTGCCGAACCACGGCAACATGCAGATCGGCGACAGTTTTTCCGAAGGTGAGCTGCTGCAGTTCACCGGCATCCCGTACTTTGCGCCGGACTTTTTCCGTTCGGTGCGCATCCGCAATCCGCTGAAGATCAAGCAGTTGCACAAGGGCCTGCAACAGCTGGGCGAAGAGGGCGCGATTCAGGTGTTCAAGCCGGTTAACAGTGCCGATCTCGTCTTGGGCGGCGTCGGCGTGCTGCAGTTCGAGGTGGTCGCCAGCCGCCTGATGAACGAGTATGGCGTCGACGCCGTGTTCGAAGGCACCAGCATCAGCAGCGCACGATGGATCACTTGCGATGACAAGAAAATGCTGGCCGATTTCGAAAGATCCTCGGCTGGGCATAATCTTGCACACGATGCCGCCGGCAATCTCGCCTATCTCGCCAGCTCGGGCGTCAACCTGCGGCTGACGCAGGAACGCTGGCCAGGCGTTACCTTCCACGAAACGCGCGAGCACGCAGTCAAGCTCGGTTGATGCCCACCGCCGTCTTCTCGCAGGACGGCGGAACCTCCGGCGAAGCAGGCCGGAACGTGCAGCACGGTTTGCGCCTCGCCTCAACGATTTCTGCCATGCCGAAAAAATTCCGCTTCACCGGTGTCTCGTTCCGCGATCTGCTGATCACGATCGGTCCGATGACCGTGCTGGTCGTCCTGCTTTGCTATCTGGCTTACCGCGTCGTCGACCCTTTTCCGCCTTCCAGCGTGACCATGTCGACCGGGCAGGAAAACAGTTCCTACGCCGCCTTCGGACGGCGCTACGCACAGATACTCGGCAAATACGGCATCGAAACCAAGCTGGTGCCGTCGCAGGGTTCGCTGGAAAACCTGAACCGGTTGAACGATCCGGATTCCGGCGTCGATATCGCCTTCGTGCAGAGCGGCTCGATCGAACAGGAAAAGGCGGAAGAGGCCGGGCTGGTTTCCATCGGCAGCCTGTTCACCGAACCGGTGTGGCTGTTCTATCGTGACGACAAGCCGCTTGACCGCCTGACGCAGCTGCGCGGCATGAAGATCAATGCCGGCGCGGAAGGCAGCGGCGTGCCGAAGCTGGTGCGCGATCTGTTGTCCGCCAACGACCTGGATGCCGACGATATTGCGCTCGGCACGCTGGACGACAAACAGGCCGCCGCCGCGCTGCTGAAGGGACGCATCGATGCGGCGGTCTTCAGTTCGGCGCCGAACAACGCGCTGATCCAGAAATTGCTGCGCAGTTCCGGCATTCGCCTGTTCGACTTTGCGCAGGCCGAGGCGTACACGCGCAGGTTTCCGTATCTCACGCAGGTGAACCTGCCGCGCGGCATCGTCGATCTCGGCCACGATCTGCCGCCGCGCAATGTGCGCCTGATTGCGCCGACTGCGACGCTGGTGGCGCGTAAAGACCTGCATCCGGCGCTGATCGACCTGTTCGCGCAGGCCGCCGTGGCGATACACGGCAAGGCAGGCTGGTTCCGGCGACAGGGCGAATTTCCGAATGCGAGCTACAACGAAATTCCGGTCGTGCCGCAGGCAGCCAAGCTGTACCGCGAGGGACCGCCGTTCCTGCAGCGTTACCTGCCGTTCCAGGTCGCGAATTTCTTTGCGCGCATGTGGATCGTGATCGTTGCGCTCGGCGCGCTGATTCTGCCGTTGTCGCGCGTGGTGCCGCCCTTATACGTGTGGAAGGTGCGTTCGCGCATCTATCGCTGGTATGGCCAGCTGCGCACGGTGGAACTGGCGATCGAGGATGTGCCGCCGGAAGGGCGTGCCGAAGTCTATCCGGCGCAACTACAGCGGCTGGCGGAAATCGAGGAGAAGGTGAACCAGATTTCGATACCGCTTTCGTTCGCCGACGAGCTGTACCGCCTGCGCAGCCATATTGATCTGGTGCGCCTGCGCATCATGCGTCTGAGCGAAGGCGCTTCCGGCGCGAACTAGGCGCCGATCCACGGCAGCCCGGCGTGGCACCAGCCCCCGACAGTTTTGCGATGGCCGTTGTCGTCCTTGTCGCCTTCGAAGCCTTCAAGGATGTCGAAACAATTGGTGTAGCCATGTTCCGTCGCCAGCTTGGCGGAATGGCGCGAGCGCACGCCGGAACGACACAGGAACAGCAGCACGTTTTCCTTTTCGGCGCCCTGCGACAGCTGCGGCAGAAAATCCTGATTCGGCACGCCGCCTGGATAGACGTTCCATTGCACGGCGAGGTGCTGCGTTGCCGGAATATCGACGCGTCCGACCCAGTCGCGTTCGGCATTGGTGCGCACGTCGACGAGTTTGGCCGACGGCTCGCTTTGCAGCAAAGCGTAGGCTTCCTGCGGCGTCAGCGCGCCAGCGTACGGCAACTGATTGTCGCGACCGCGTGCGCGGGCAGCGGCGAGAATTTCGACGGATGTCGGCATGATCATCTCCTTGATGGCGATCGTTTCATTATAGAGGAGCGCACGTGCGGCAACGAGCGCCACAGGCGATTGCTATAATCGCTGCTCACTTCAAAAGAGGCAGCCATGACCACCATCGACATCGTCGCGGCGATCATTTTCGGCATCGCGCTGATTCACACCTTCGCTGCAAAATCCATCGAGCATCTGGCACATCGTCATCCCAAGCATGCGGGCCTGCTGCATTTGCTGGGCGAGATCGAAGTCGTGTTCGGTTTCTGGGCGCTGGTACTCATCGTTGCGATGGCGATCCTGTCCGGTGGCGAGACAGCGCTTGCCTATGCCGAATCGCGCCACTACACCGAACCGATGTTTGTGTTCGTCATCATGGTGATTGCCGCGTCGCGTCCGGTGCTGGAATGCGTGAAGGCGCTGGTGGCTGGCCTGGCGCGCATAATGCCGCTCGATACCGGCATCGCGCAGGTATGGCTGTGCATGGCGCTGGTGCCGCTGATCGGTTCCCTGGTGACGGAACCCGCGGCAATGACGCTGGCAGCGCTCATGCTGGCGCCGCTGGTGTTCCGGCCCGGCATGCCTGAATGGCTGAAGTATGGCGCGCTCGGCGTGCTGTTCGTGAATGTCTCGATCGGCGGTACGCTGACCTCGTTTGCCGCACCGCCGGTGCTGATGGTCGCGGCGCGCTGGAGTTGGGACAGCGCGTTCATGGCGACACATTTCGGATGGAAAGCGGCGCTTGCCGTTTTCGTCAACGCCAGCGCAATCACCTTCCTGTTGCGCAAACATGTCGCGTCCGCTACGCAGGCGGCACCGTCGGCAGCCATGCCGCCTGCGGTAACGCTGGTGCATCTGCTGTTCCTCGGCGGTGTGGTGGTGTTTGCGCATCACCCGGTGATCTTCATTGGCCTGTTCCTCTTCTTCCTTGGATTCACGAAGGCCTACGAGCAATTCCAGAGTCCCTTGATTCTGAAGGAGGGACTGCTGGTCGGTTTTTTCCTGGCGGGCCTGGTCGTGCTGGGCGGCATGCAGCAATGGTGGCTGCAGCCTATCGTTTCCAGTCTCGGTCCCAAGGCGCTGTTTTTCGGCGCGCTGGGTTTGACGGCGATTACCGACAATGCTGCACTGACGTATCTCGGTTCGCTGATCGAAGGCATGAGCGATGCTGCCAAATACATGCTGGTCGCCGGCGCAGTAGCGGGTGGCGGCTTGACAGTAATCGCCAATGCGCCGAACCCGGCCGGGGTAGCCTTGTTGCGGGCCGGTTTCGAGGAGCAATCGATCAGCGTGTCGGGTCTGCTGCTAGGCGCATTGTTCCCGACCACAGTGGCTGCAATATGCTTTCTATTTTTATGATTGCACCAAAATAACGCAATTTCCAAAAAACGCATTGATTTGATGCGTTTTTTACTTTTTGCACATTTTTTGTGCGAATGCCGGCAAAAGAAATTCATCGAAGAAAAACTGTCCCGATGAGCTGTACGAGAGACGCTCCGTTCGAGTGCGAACAGGCTGGCTTTTGTCGGGGTGAGTGGCATGGAATCTGCTATTATTCCGGCGAGTTATGGTCGCACGCTGTTTGAAACAGGCCGGCACACAACCCAATCAACAAATTCGTATCACTTTGCTCAAATTTTAGGAGATTCGCATGGCAAGGACGGCCGCAGAGGTCTTGAAGATGGTGAAAGACAACGAAGTGAAATTCGTTGATTTTCGCTTTGCTGACACACGAGGCAAAGAGCAGCACGTCACCGTGCCCGTCTCGCACTTCGATATGGACAAGTTTGAAAGCGGTCATGCATTCGACGGTTCCTCGATCGCCGGCTGGAAAGGCATCGAAGCATCGGACATGCTGCTGATGCCGGATCCGAATACCGCGAACATCGACCCGTTCATGGAAGAAACGACGCTGTTCATGCAATGCGACGTGATTGAACCGTCCGACGGCAAGGGTTATGACCGCGATCCGCGCTCGATCGCCAAGCGTGCGGAAGCCTATCTGAAATCGTCCGGTCTCGGCGACACCGCCTACTTCGGCCCGGAACCAGAATTCTTCATCTTCGACAGCATCCGCTGGAAAATCGGCATGGATGGCTGCTTCGTCAAGATCGATTCCGAAGAAGCATCGTGGAGCACGGGTGAAAAGATCGAAGGCGGCAACAGCGGCCACCGTCCTGCAGTCAAGGGCGGCTACTTCCCGGTTCCTCCGGTCGACAGCTTCCAGGACATGCGTTCGGAAATGAGCATGGTGCTGGAATCGATGGGCATCCCGGTTGAAGTGCATCACCACGAAGTGGCTGGCGCCGGCCAGAACGAGCTCGGCACCAAGTTCTCGACGCTGGTTGAGCGCGCAGACTGGACCCAGAACCTGAAATACGTCGTCTGGAACGTTGCACACACCTACGGCAAGACCGCGACCTTCATGCCGAAGCCGATCGTTGGCGACAACGGTTCGGGCATGCACGTGCACCAATCGGTCTGGAAAGACGGCAAGAACCTGTTCGCAGGCGACGGCTATGCCGGCCTGTCCGACTTCGCGCTGTACTACATCGGCGGCATCATCAAGCATGCGAAGGCGTTGAACGCGATCACCAACCCAGGTACCAACTCGTACAAGCGTCTGGTTCCAGGTTACGAAGCACCGGTCAAGCTGGCTTATTCGGCACGCAACCGTTCGGCTTCAATCCGTATCCCTCACGTGTCGAATCCAAAAGGCCGTCGCGTCGAAGCGCGTTTCCCGGATCCTCTGGCGAACCCGTACCTGTGCTTCGCAGCGTTGCTGATGGCAGGTCTGGACGGCGTGCAGAACAAGATTCATCCAGGCGAGGCAGCATCGAAAGATCTGTACCATCTGCCACCGGAAGAAGATGCTTTGATCCCGACCGTATGCGTGTCGCTGGAAGAAGCACTGGATAACCTGAATAAGGACCGCGAGTTCCTGACCCGTGGCGGTGTGTTCAGCGATTCGATGATTGATGCGTACATCGAACTGAAAATGCAGGAAGTGCAGCGTTTCCGCATGACCGCGCATCCAGTTGAGTTCGACATGTACTACTCGATGTAATCGACTGGCAACATGCTGCAAGGCGAAGGGCGGGGAAGCGCAAGCTTCTTCGCCCTTTTTCTTTTGATCTGTTGCGCGACGGATGTCAAAGCGCCGGGCGACATTGTCTTCGCATGTTTCTTGTCATAAACTGGACGTCCAGTTTTAACAGTTTCAAAGAGTGTTTATGAAACGTCATCTCGTTCGTCGCCTTGCATTGTTCCCGCTTTGTTTTGCCGTCTTGTCTGCCCACGCGCAGGGCGAGGTGTACATGTGCGTCGACAGCGCAGGCAACCGCGAATACAAGAACACGGGTTCCGTAACGCACTTCAAGAAGGTCGACCTGCCCGGCGTGACGACGATACCGAGCACGATGCCCAAGCGGATGCAGGCCACGGCAGTGAAATCGCCATCCGATTTCCCGCGCGTCGACGATGCGACGCAGAAGGCACGCGACAACGACCGCAAGCAAATCCTGATGGATGAAATGAAATCCGAGCAGCGCAAGCTGTCCGATCTACGCGCCGAATACAATAACGGTCAGCCGGAACGCCGCGGCGACGAACGCAACTACGCCAAGTACCAGGAACGCACCGCGTCGCTGAAGGACGGCATCTCCCGCTCCGAGAAGAATCTCGAAGCATTGAATCGCGAACTGAGCAATCTGAAATAGCGTACCGGGATCGGTACGGTGTTTGCTTGAATCAGGCCGCGTGAT
>DATMTZ010000269.1:0-3264 GCA_035563975.1 Oxalicibacterium sp.
CGGCAGCCGGCGCCGGTTCGTGCTGCGCTTCGGCGGGAGCGGCGGGCGGCGTCAGCAGGTTGGCGACGTTGAGCCGGCCTTTCGCGTCGCGCGCGATGTCGGCTTCAATGCCGCTCACCGTCAGTTTCGCAATGGCTATCCGCTCGCTGAAGGGTTTGGCTTCATGCAGGTTCAGCGTCAGTTCGGGCAGCTTCGCGATCGGCTTGCCTTGCTCGTCGTCGATCTGCAGCGACGACAGCTTGATGTCGCCATTTAGCACCAGCGTAGGCGCCGCATCCTTCGGCTGCCGGAAGCTGGCGCTCAGGCGCACGTCGAGCCGTCCGCTCGGCACCTTGAAATGCGGCGTGCCGGGAAGGTATTTCAGGTAGGAAGTGAGATCGAGATGGTCGAGGTTCAGGTCGACGACGGCATCGCGCGGATCGGCGAATGGCCGCGCCTTGCCCTTGATCAGCAGCGGCGTGCCGTTGACCTTCGCGCTCAGCAGCGGTTCGACATACACATCGACCTGCGACGGCAGCGAAGAGATGAAAGGCACGCCAAGTTTCAGGTCGGTCACCGTGTGCGTGGCGCCGGCCGGCTTGTCTTCGAAATCGATGCGGCCGCCGTCAAGCTGGATGTTGAACAGCGAAAAGCGCGCGGGTTTCGACGATTCCTGTTGCGGTTGCTCGCTGGCCAGTGCCAGCAGATCGTCGATGTTGTAATGCGATGCGTCCTTGCGCACCAGGTGCACATAGGGTTTGACCAGCAGCAGTTCATGTACGACCGGCGCGAAGCGCCACAGCGACTGATACGAAAGGGCTATCGTCAGCGCATCGAAGCTGGCGAAGGTCACGTCGCTTTGCGGCTCCTTGATGCGGAAATCGCGCAGCGTAGCGCGCATCGTGTACGGATTGATCTCGACCTTGCCGATCGTGGTCTGCCGATGCAGCTTTTCCGTCAGGATTTTTTCCGCCTGCGATTTGACGATACCTGGCAGCACGAAATAGCCGAACAGGCCAATCAGCACGATGAGGGCCAGCAGTCCGATAAGGCTGCGCCTTACAGCGGGCTTGCGCGAGATGGTTTGCAGGGACTGGGGCAGCTGACGGAGGGAAGTGGGCATGGTCATTCAGCGCAAGCCAGAGTGGCGGGTTGAGGAATTCTAACGCCGGAAAGCGATATGTGCCGCCGGCCCTTTGCATCCATCAGCACGGCCTGCACGGCGCCTGCCGATGATGGCGGCGGTCATGACCATGCATTGTAGTTAGCCGCCCGCCGAAATGATCGACGTTTGCGAATGTTTGCATATCGGCTGCCGGCTGGAGATTGGAGATGCGTCTTCACACTGCCGATGATGACGACGACAGCACCCATTCGGCCATGCCTTTCGCAATTTCGCGCTCGCCCATGATGGTGTGCGAGGCACCATGCTTTTCGAAGTGCACGAGCTCGGCGTCCGAATGCGCGCGGGCGACTACTTCGATATGCGGATTCAGCGCGCGCGCGTGATCGATGATCTGGCCCGCTTCCAGCGCGTTCGGGATCGCGACCAGCAGCCAGCGCGCATTCCGGATGTCGGCCGCTTCCATCATGCCGGGCGCCGCCGCATTGCCGTAGATCGCCGGAATACCGTCGCTGCGCAGCGCCGCGACCACGTCGGCATGGTCCTCGATCACGATGAAGGGACGCTGATGTTCGGCGAGCGCGGCCGCCACGCAATGGCCGACGCGGCCGAAACCGATCAGCACGGTGTGCTCGCGCAGCGACGGCCACGACGGCATTTCGGGCTCTTCCACGTGCGCGCTGACCTGCTCGCGCTGCTTCAGCCATGGCTTGGCGCGATCCAGCGCAACGAATAACAAGGGATTGAGCAGAATCGAAAAAATGGCGCCGCCGAGTATCAGGTCACGTCCCGTGGCCGACAGCAGGCCGAGCGACATGCCGAGCGTGGCGAGGATGAAGGAGAACTCGCCGATCTGCGCCAGGCTGGCGGAGATGGTCAATGCGGTGCCGAGCGGGTGGCCGAATGCGCGCACGATGCCGAACGCGGCCAGCGATTTGCCGATCACGATGATCAACACGGTCGCCAGCACCAGCAGCGGCTCGCGCAACACGATGGATGGATCGAACAGCATGCCGACCGAGACGAAGAACAGCACCGCGAAGGCGTCGCGCAACGGCAGCGATTCTTCCGCCGCGCGATGGCTGAATTCCGATTCGCTCAGGATCATGCCGGCGAAGAATGCGCCGAGTGCAAACGACACGCCGAAGATGTAGGCCGCGCCCATCGCCACGCCGAGCGCGATCGCGAGGACGCCGAGACTGAACAGTTCACGCGAACCGGTCGATGCAATGCGCTCGAGTATCCACGGAATCACGCGGCGGCCGACGATCAGCATCACCGCGACGAAGGCGATTACCTTGCCGAGCGTGATGGCCAGCGTGCTCATCAGCGCGGCCGCAGACAAGGCTTCGCCCTTGCCGCCGAGTATCCCGGAGAGCGCGGGAATCAGCACCAGCGCCAGCACCATCGCGATGTCTTCCACGATCAGCCAGCCGACTGCGATCTGGCCGCGCCGCGTCTCCACCAGCTTGCGTTCCTGCAGCGCGGTCAGCAGCACCACGGTGCTCGCTACCGACAACGCGAGCCCGAAGATAAAGCCTTCGCCGAACGGCCAGCCCAGTCCCCACCCGAGTCCCATGCCCAGCAGCGTGGCGATCGTGATCTGCACGATGGCGCCGGGAATTGCGATCGCTTTCACCGCCAGCAAATCCTTCAGCGAAAAATGCAGGCCGACGCCGAACATCAGCAGGATCACGCCGATCTCGGCCAGCTCCTGCGCCAGGTGCGAGTCGGCGACGAAGCCGGGCGTGAACGGGCCGGCCGCGATGCCGGCAATCAGATAGCCGACCAGCGGCGGCATGCGCAGACGGTTGGCCAGCGCACCGAAGATGAACGCAAGAACCAGGCCGCCGACGACGGTGGCAATGAGGGGAGTATCGTGGGACATGCGTGCGTATCCTTTCAAAAGCGATGGCGGCAGCCGTGCGCGAGCAAAAAACGCCTGCGCGATGAATGGTTGTCGTAATGGACGCGATGTCCGCGGAGAAGTTGGTGCAGCCGGGCCGCAGTGACCCGGCATGCCGGCTTGTGTGCCGGCCGATGTCGAAATAGTACAGGAACAGACGGCCTCGTTGATCGGCCGCCGCTGCGTATTACAAGGAGAGCGGCCCCAGTGCGCCGACCGCAATCGTGACCAGGCCGAGGAAAAGATTGACCATCAC
>DATMTZ010000270.1:0-3701 GCA_035563975.1 Oxalicibacterium sp.
GTTTGCGCCGCCGCGTTCTGTATCGGGGGCCAGCCCGGTTGTTCAGAGAGTTTGATGGGATGCTCCGTTTATTCGCAGGCGGTGCCGCCTGCATCGATGATCTTGCCAAGCAAAGCGTTGCAGTCGATGATGGCAGTCATCCGGTTGCCGCCGCCGGTAATATAGCCCGAAAAAACGCCCGCGCGGCCCGTAGTCAACTCGACCTATAAGAAAAAACATGAACGAGCGCACCCTCGCCCAGGAAACCGTCCCGCCGGAAGAAAACGCATGCATCCGCGACCTTGCGGACCGGCTGAAAGCCAAGATCATCCACGATCACCCGACCGGCATCATGCGCCGCGACGCCCATCCGAAAATGCACGGTGCGGTCAGGGCGGAATTCATCGTCGAACCGAACCTTCCGGACCACCTGCGCATTGGCGTTTTCAGCCAGCCGCACACCTACCAGGCGTGGATACGCTTCTCCAACCAGGATGCCGCCATCCAGGACGACGCTGCGCGCGACATCCGCGGCATGGCGATCAAGCTGATGGGCGTGCCCGGCGACAAGCTGCTGGAAGCGCAGCGTGATGAACAAACCCAGGATTTCATCCTGATCAGCACCAATGTATTCGTCACGAAGGACGTGGCCGAATTCGACTGGCTGATCCGCGCGATGACGGGCAGCCTGTGGCAGAAAGTCGTCTTCTTCGCGACGCACTGGCGCGTGATCTGGAATCTGTTTATTTCCATGAAGAAATTTACTAATCCCTTGCGCATGCGCTACTGGAGCACCACGCCCTACCTGTTCGGCGACACCGCGGTCAAGTATTCCGCGATTCCGCATGTGACCGACCGCGGACCAGTGCCTTCCGACGCCGGCCCCGACTTCCTGCGGCGTGCGATGGTGCAGCAGCTGTCCGACGGCGAAGCCTGGTTCGATTTCACGGTGCAGCTACAAACCGACGCCGCCAGCATGCCGAACGAGGATCCGGGCAAGGCCTGGAAGCAATCACAGTCGCCGTTCCGCAAGGTCGCGGCGATCCGCATCCCGCAACAGCAGTTCGACAGCGAAGCGCAGCGCAGCTTCGGCGAAAACCTGTCGTTTACGCCCTGGCACAGCTTGCCGGCGCATCGCCCGCTGGGCGGCATCAACCGCGCGCGCAAGATCGTCTACGACCTCATCTCGGCATTCCGCCACGACTACAACCGCGTTCCGCGGCGCGAACCGAGCAGCTGGGACATCTAGCACGCTCTCCCGCCGCCACCGCTCAGGTCGGATCAACGATGCCTTGCGCAATCATGCGCAGCGCCGTCATGCTCGGGATGAAAAAGTAGTCGCCGCCGCGCGTTTCCACCAGGCGCGGAATATTGTTCAGGAAATACGGCGGCGCGTCGCCGTCAGGATCCGCCTCGATCACCGCCTTGCTCGGATGCGCCGGGCAGTGGTTGCCGATGATGATCTCCTTGTCGTTCGATGCCTTGAAATCATTGCCGTAATTGATCCATTGCTGCTGCACGAATTCGAACTGCCGCAGGATGCTGGCATTGAGCATCATGATCACGATGCCGTGGTTGCCATCGTCGCGCGTCGGGTCCTTCACCTCGCCGTACGGCAGGCCGCGCCGCATCACCCGGCGCCGGTTGGCGAGCGCACCCGGCGTATTGAACGCGCCCGGCGTGAATTCGAGCGATGCGCGGGGATTGATGCGGCGCAGGTGCGAGCTGAACGGGCACTTCGCACCCTGCATGTCGTCGTCGTAGGTAAAGCCGCTCAGCATGCGGTCGCGTTCCTTTTGGTTCGCGTCCGCGAATTTCGCATCCCAGGCCGCCTTGCTTTTTGCATCCGGCGCAGACACCAGCGGCGCACCATTGTCGCGCCAGCGGCCGACGAATTTCGCTGCCAGTAGCTCCTTTCCGCCGGGATAGTGCGCGCTGGCGCGATCGAGGAAGGCATTGAAGCTGCCGACGTTTTCATGCAGCTTGCGGTACACCATGAAGGTGCCGTTGCGCGACAGCAGCTGCGGCGACGGCGCCAGCGGATACTCGTCCGCCTCGTCGCGATGGCCGAGGATGAATTCGCCGGTCGCCAGCGGCGCCCATTGTCCGTTTCTGAGCTGCTTTCCACGCCCGATCACGCGTTCCGGATTGCCGGGCAGGCCTTCGAATACCGGATCGCCGATGCCGTCGGTGTAGCCGAAGTGCTCCTTCGGCGTCGGCTTGCCGTTTTCAAAGATTGCATGCACGTCCTGGAACGGCAAATGGTCGGCGCCGTCGTCGCCGCGATGGCCGGACAGGATCGCCACCCCGCCGGCGCTGTGGTGCACCAGCTGCTGCAGCCATTCGTAGCGCCGCTGCACATCGAGGTGCGACTGCCCGTTGATTGAAATCCAGATGTGCACGTCCTTGTGGCGGTCGGTCTCGCGGTTGTCGCGCCAGATTGGATCCCAGTGCTGCGGGGCGCTCGGGCCGTCGTCGCCGAGGATGTCCTTGCGCTTCTTCATGCCCATCACGAATTCCATCGGAAAGCCGATCAGCGATGCGCGCGGCACCTCCAGTTCTTTCAGCCCCTGGTAGGCGAAGCCGATGTTCACCGTCGACAGCGGCTTTCGGATCGGATCCGGCCCCTCGCCCCAGCGCACGGCGGTCGTCACTTCCCCGGTCACGGCGCCGACAAATGCGCGTCCGCGCCGGCCATCGCGGACGTTCAGGAATACATAACGCGCAAACGGAAAGTTGTAGCGTCCGTACGCGCGTACCACGTTGCCCTGGATGTCCAGCAAATCAAGCTGCTTGCGCACGATCTTCCTCTAGCGTCGGTAGAGTGGACTGGCCCGGTTGCCATGACGGCCAGGCCAGATTCAGCGGCTGCACGCGACGGATGAAGGCACGGTAAGCCTGCTGCAATTCGGCGGCCGGCATGCCTTGATGCTCGGCCGCGAAATACGAAAACTCCTGCTTCAGGTACAAGGCCTTCAACTGCTCGGGCAGCGGATCATCGTTGGAGCCGACAAAAAACAGCGAAGCCTTCAGCTGGCATTTTCTGATGTAGGCGACAAAGGAATCTGCGTCCGTCACCTGCTCGAAACCGTAGCAGAAGCACCAGATGCGCTTGATGTCCTCGCTGATGGCATCCCACATGCCGCGCAGGTAGGCATCCGGATCGCCATGCAGGTTGCAGGAAAAGACAAGGTATTTGGATTTCAGATGATCCTCCCGCGGCAGCGCGGCTGTGCGGAAGCGGTCGGAGAAGAAGGACAGGATGTCGTACACCGTGCTGAAGAAATCCGGCCCCGACAGCGATTGGTAGTACACGTCGTTCAACACGAAGTAGCGGCACAGATAGGTCTGCGGCACCTTCGCCATCGGACTGTGCTCGAGCAGTCCCCAGTTCTGCAGCCGGTGCCGCACTTCGTCGCAGTAAGCGGTTCCATCGAAGTGACCGTGCCGAATCGGCGACATGCAGGTCAGCGCATAGGCATTGCCGCTTTTGTTTCCCATCTCAGTCTCCCTTCGCCTGGTCGGCCAGGCTGACGATAGGCAGCGGCTGCATGGTGCCGAGATCATGCTGCAGCTCGCGCAGCAGGCGGTTGTACTGCTTCAGGAATTCGTCGGGCGCCGCGGCGCCGCAGCGCGTGTCGAAGTCAACCAGGGCTGCCTTCAGCTTTTTCGCCGCCTTGATGTCGTTGGCGGCCGCCATCGGATAGGCGTTGTAGTAGTGG
>DATMTZ010000271.1:0-14624 GCA_035563975.1 Oxalicibacterium sp.
GGCCGTTGCGCTCTTCATTGTCTTCTTTGGTTTCGCCTTGAAGAACACGCAAGAGGTGGCGCTGCAGTTCTTCATGGGCTACGAAATCCGCGGGCCGCTGGTGCTGTTGATGCTCGGCTTCTTTGCGGTGGGCGCGGTGCTCGGCGTGCTGGCGATGATGCCGACGTTTTTTCGCCATCGCCGCGAACTGGCAAGGCATCGCAAGGCCATCGCCACGCTCCAGAAGGAAAATCAGGCGCAGATGCTGGCTCGCACGCAGGCGCCGCAACCGGACGGCGTGCTCAACACATGATGCCGCTTCCCTCTTATTCACACTCTGACAGATAGCGCATGGAATTTGAAACTTGGTGGTTGATCGGCATTCCTGCCTTTTTTGCCTTGGGCTGGATTGCCGCGCGAATCGATATCAATCACGTGGTATCGGAATCACGCACGCTGCCGCGCGGCTACTTCAAAGGCCTCAATTTCCTGTTGAACGAGCAGCCGGACAAGGCGATCGATGCTTTCATCGAAATCGTGAAACTCGACCCGGAAACGGCAGAACTCCATTTTGCGCTGGGTAACCTGTTCCGCCGCCGCGGCGAAACCGAGCGCGCGATCCGCGTTCACCAGAACCTGCTGGCGCGCCCCGATCTGCCGCAGGAGCATCTGGTGCATGCACAATACGAGCTCGGCCAGGATTACCTGAAGGCCGGTTTGCTGGATCGCGCAGAAGAAACCTTCAATTTGCTGATCGATACGCAATACAGCGCGCAGGCGCGCCGTGCATTGCTCGAAATCTATCAGCGCGAAAAGGAATGGCAGCGTGCTATCGAGGCCGCCCATGCGCTGCAGGAATCCGGCGCTGGCGGCAGGCAGAAGGAGATCGCCCAGTTCTATTGCGAACTGGCGCAGGACGAGCTGGTGCATACGCATCCGGACGCGGCGATCACGCTGCTGGAACAGGCGCTCGCAGCCGATCGTACCAGCGTGCGCGCGACGATACTGATGGGAGATGCCTTCCTGGCGAAGGACGATATTGAAGCTGCCTTGAATACCTGGCGTCGCGTCGAACACCAGAGCGTGCCGCACGTGGCCTTGGTCGCGCAGCGCCTGATGGACGGCTATCGTGCTGTCGGACGGGCGCAGGAAGGCGTCAATCTGCTGAAATTCTATTTGTCGGAGGCGTCGTCGATCGACTTGATCGAAGTCGTGTTCAAGGCCGTATTGGAACTCGAGGGCGTGGATGCCGCGAACCAGCTCGTCAGTGACGAACTGCGCCGCACGCCGACGCTGCTCGGCCTGGACAAGTTATTGGAAGCACGCCTGATGGATGCGCCGCCGGAAATGCGTTCCGAGCTCTCGATGGTCAAGAACCTGGTGCACGGCTATACGCAAAAGCTGGCGCGCTACCAATGCAGCCACTGCGGCTTCAAGGCGCGCCAGTATTACTGGCAATGCCCGGGTTGCAGCAAATGGGAAAGCTATCCGCCGCGAAGAACCGAAGAACTGAATGTGATGAATTGAGTTTACGGCTGCTGCTATAGTGTCAATCATGCGGCGGTCATGTGACCATTCAATATTGGAGAAACAGCATGTTGAAGAAAACGATATTTGCGCTTGCAACGATGATTGCATCCATCAGCTTTGCGTTTGCTGCCGTCGATGTGAACAAGGCCGACCAGGCCGCGCTGGACGGCATCAAAGGCATCGGCCCTGCCATGTCGAAAGCCATCCTGGCCGAGCGCAAGAAGCATGGCGATTTCAAGGATTGGGCCGATCTGCAGGCGCGCGTGAAGGGAATCGGCGACAAGAATTCGGAGAAGTTTTCCGAGGCCGGCCTGACGGTGAACGGCGCGGCGAAGTCGTCTGCAAAGCCCGCCGCGAAAGGCAAGGCGGCAACACTGCCGGCTGACAGGGCCGGTACCGCCCATGCCGGGCATTGACGCATGCCGGCACCGCGCAAAGCCCCGCATCGCGGGGTTTTTTATTATCTGTTTCGCGCAGTAAATGCCCCAGGTGCCGGCGCGTACGCATGCCTGCATCTCCGATTAAAATGAGGGTTTTCCCGTCTCGCGAGTTCTCATGCCATACAAATCCATCGAAGACATGATCGGCAACACGCCGCTGGTTCAGCTCAAGCGACTGGGCGGCGAAGAGGTCGCGCGTCGCAACAACGTGATCCTTGCCAAGCTGGAAGGCAACAACCCGGCCGGTTCTGTCAAGGACAGGCCGGCATTGTCGATGATCCAGCACGCCGAAGCGCGTGGCGACATCAAGCCGGGCGATACGCTGATCGAGGCCACCAGCGGCAATACCGGCATCGCGTTAGCGATGGTCGCAGCGATGCGTGGCTACAAGATGGTGCTGCTGATGCCGGAAAATCTGAGCGAGGAGCGGCGCCAGAGCATGGCAGCCTATGGCGCGAAAATCGTATTGACGCCGAAGTCGGGCGGCATGGAATATGCACGCGATCTTGCCGAGCAGATGCAGAAGAATGGCGAGGGCATCATCCTCGACCAGTTCGGCAATCCGGACAATCCGCTGGCGCATTACGAAGGCACCGGACCGGAACTTTGGCGCGATACCGAAGGGCGCATCACGCATTTCGTCAGCGCGATGGGCACGACCGGCACCATCATGGGCGTGTCGCGCTATCTGAAGGAAAAGAGCCAGGACGTCCGTGTCATCGGCGCGCAGCCAGAGGAAGGCTCGCAAATTCCGGGAATTCGCAAGTGGCCCGAGGCTTACCTTCCGAAGATCTATAACGCGGACTTGGTCGACCAGTTGGAATATGTCAGCCAAACCGCAGCCGAACAAATGGCAAGGCGGTTGGCGAAGGAAGAAGGGATTTTCTGCGGAATATCATCCGGCGGCGCGTGCGAAGTCGCATTACGTCTCGCGCACACCGTCGAAAACGCGACGATCGTCTTTATCGTGTGCGATCGCGGGGATCGCTACTTGTCGACCGGCGTTTTCCCTGCCTGATTCCAAGCAGGGCCCCAAGCAGTTCGAAATTATTCGGACTGGTCGCTGTTGCCGCTCGCGCCTTCTTTCGGCTTGAACTGCTTGTCGCTGATGCGGAACTTGTCGCGACGATCGCCCATCAGGATGCGCAAGTCGCGAATGCTGAGGTCGCTGACCTCGTGCATGCGAATCAACAACGATGCGCCTACCGGCAAACGGCGATGACGAATCTTGCTGATCACAGGCGGCGCAACTTCCAGAGCCCGCGACAACGCTGCATCGTTCTTCAAATGCAGTTTTTCAATCAAGGAATCGAGCAGATGATTCGGATCATAGGCAACCTGATCGGCGAGTCGGTTGCTGGTCACTTGCGTTTCTTGGGGAGTGTTCATATCGTCGGTCTCGATTTATCAGTGAATAATTGTGATGTCGGAATACGGATCAGCATTGCAACGGATAATTATTGGAGCTTGTCACAATAGTAAAGTTGCATTCCGGGACGATTTTTTCATGGAGCGTACGTAAAATTTACCATGAGTAACCAATATAACAAGAAATTTCAAAAAAGCAATTAAAAGTAGTGTAATATTGCTATTACTTTGTCTGAGGGAAATCTGCAAAGTTCCATCAAACTGTAACAGTTTTAGCAGATCCATCTGTCGCGGTTTTTCAGTCATCCATCATGCCGCCCGGCAATATCACCGGCCTGGAGCAGCCGGTCCCAACCCGCGCGCCCAAGCCGGCGCAGGGTTTCCATGTTTTTCTCATAGATCACGTCGGCCTCCGGAAACGCGGCCACGGCACGCTCGATGCTGGACTCCCGCAACAAATGCAGAATCGGATACGGCGACCGGTTTGTAAAATTTTCAATATCATCCACGCCGGCATCGGCAAAGCGGTATTCCGGATGAAAACTCGCTATCTGGATTTCGCCGCGTAGCCCTAGTGCGTCGACGACATCGTCGGCTTCGGCGAGAAAGTCGTTGTAATCGAGAAAATCGGCCAGCACCTGCGGGTGGATCAGCAGGGTGGTATCGGTCTGCGCAGGATCGGCCGCATGCAGCGCCTGCAGTTCGCGCTCCAGATCGTCGCGCAGGCGCCCGGTATCCTGCGCCGGGCTGACGACGTAGCGGATCTGGTTCTTCACGTAGACCGATTTGGCGAAAGGGCACAGGTTCAAGCCGATCACGGCTTGTTCTATCCAGTTGCGGGTTGTTGCAATGATGAGATCGTCGTTCGACATGCGATAAGAGGTTGAGGCGGACACTGCATTGTAAATGCGGCGGACATCCAAACGCTGTGAACGACGTGACGCCGGCAACGCACTGCGTTATTCTTGCCGGCCGCATTCCTTTTACGAACGATTCATGGCGCTCAAATCCACCATCTTCAAGGCAGAACTGCAGATCGCCGACATGGATCGGCATTATTACGGCACGCATGCCCTGACTGTTGCTCGGCATCCGTCTGAAACCGATGAACGCATGATGGTGCGCATCCTGGCCTATGCGCTGCATGCCAGCGATGCGCTGGCCTTCGGCAAGGGGCTGAGCGCCGATGACGAACCGGACATCTGGCAAAAGGATCTGACCGGCGCAATCGAACTGTGGCTGGATGTCGGCCAGCCGGATGAGCGACGCATCATGAAAGCTTGCGGGCGCTCGCAGCATGTAGTGGTGTACAGCTACAGCAGCACCGGCGCAATCTGGTGGAACCAGATTGCGGGCAAGGTGGAGCGCGCCAAAAATCTCAGTGTTTTTCAGCTTGCGCCGGCAGACAGTCAGGCGCTGGCGAAGCTCGCACAGCGCGGCATGCAATTGCAATGCACGATCCAGGATGGGCAGGTATGGATCAGTGGCGAGGGCGAGACGCTGGCGCCGCAACTGACTTGCCTGAAGTCGGCGGCGCTAGCTTCTCGTTAGACGAGGGCTTTTAATAATTGCGCGCCGCGCGCAATGCCCGGCTCAGGTCGTTCACCGACATCGCGTAGAAGAAGCTGCGGTTGTATTGCGTGATCGCATAAAAATTGGCGGCGCCCAGCCAGTAGTCGGTTGGGTCGGCGCCATTCTGCAGATCGACCAGGCCGTAGCGCATGGCGGCCGGTGCGGCGATCGCCGGCGTAACGCCATCTGCCTGCAATTCATCCAGCGTGAATTTCGCTTCCAGCCCCTGGCCGATGAAACGCTGCCATCTGCCGCTGTCGTCCACATTGGCCGGGAATGCAATCGGTTCGCCGCGCTGCCAGCCGTGCTCCACCAGGAAGTGCGCCACGCTGCCGATCGCGTCGACCGCCGAGTTGCGCAGGTCGATCTTGCCATTGCCGTCGAAGTCCACCGCGTAGCGGCGTATGCTGCCCGGCATGAATTGCGGCAGGCCGATGGCGCCGGCGTAGGAGCCGAGCAGGGAAAACGGATCGATGCCGGCGTCGCGCGCGAACAGCAGCGTATTTTCGAGCTCGCCCTGGAAGTAGGTCATGCGCGCGTCGCGGTTCGGCGTGTCGGGATAGGCAAAGGCGAGCGTGGCGATCGCATCCATCACGCGGAAATTGCCGGTGTTGCGGCCGTAGACGGTTTCCACGCCGAGGATGGCGACGATGATTTCCGCCGGCACGCCGTACTGACTTTCTGCGCGCGCCAGTGCGTCGGCGTAAGTGTTCCAGAACGCGACGCCGGCATCGATGCGAACCGGCTCGACGAAGCGATCGCGATAGGCATTCCAGTTCTTCGGTTTGCCGGGCGGCGCCGGCTTGACCAGCTGGACCGCGCTGTCGACATAGCGTGTCTGGCGCAGGACGGCCTGCAGCTGCTGCCTGTCGAAGCCATGTTGTTCGACCATGCGGTCGACGAAGACGGCGATTTCGCGCCGCTGCAGTGAATTGAATTCTTCCTGCTGCGCAGGCGCCTTGCGCGGCTTGTCGGTAGCGCAGGCGGCGGGAATGGCAGAGGACAGCGAAATCAGCAGGACGGTGAGGACAGATCGGGGCAGTGTGGAGCGCAGCGAAAAAATCATCGGATTCGATTCAGCAGGGTTTTAAGTTGAGGTAGCAGTGCGGCGCGCGACGCATGATCCAGTGCGGCATAGCGCGCCGTTTCAAGCAGCGCCAGGAATTGTTCGATGGCATGTTTGCTGTCCACGGGCAACGATGCGCTCGCGAGCCGCTCGCCATATGAGCGCGGGCCTTCATGCAGATGCGGCGGCATGCCGCGCCGCGCCATGCGCTTGCAAAACGACTCGTACACGCGCTCGATCGGATCGCGCCTGCCGCGGCTTGCCAGCATCGGAACCGCGATCGCCAGCATGATGGCTGCACCAGCTGCCGCCGCCAGCAGGACCAGCGTCTTCCAGCCTATGTTATCGAAGCCCAGCGAGCGCAGCAAACTCTTTTGGCGCTGCGGCGTGTAGTTCAGCACCCACTGGTTCCAGCCGTTGTTGATCGCATCCCAACGAAAGCGCAAGCGCGACAATAAACTATCGCGTCCGGTGTCCATGTTGATCAATCCGCCCAGAATCGGTTCGCTTGTCTGGGCAGTAGCCGGATTGCGATCGATGCGGTCCGGTGAAACCGCAGCAGTCGGGTCGATGCGCACCCAGCCGCGCCGCGGCAGCCAGACTTCGGCCCACGCATGCGCATCCGATTGCCGCACCGTCAAAAAACCATCGACGGGATTGAGCTGTCCGCCCTGATAGCCGGTGACCACGCGGGCCGGAATGCCCATTGCACGCATCAGCACCACAAACGCTCCCGCGTAATGCTCGCAAAATCCAGCGCGCGTGCGGAACAGGAAATCGTCGACGCTGTTCCTTCCCAGCAGCGGCGGTTGCAGCGTATAGATGAAGTTATATTCCTTGCCGCCAAAAAAATCGAGCACTGCCCGGATGCGTTCGGTATCGCTAGAGAATCTGCTATGCAGCGCAGCGGCAAACCGCAAGCTCGCCGGGTTGTAGCCGGACGGCAGCAGCAGATCCCGGCGCAGGCTATCCGGCGCGGCGTCGGGTTGCAACGTGTAATCGAGCGCCGATGTCATCTGGTAGCGCACCCGTTCGTCTATGGCGCGGCGCGCGACCAGCTGCATGTCCGGCGTCAGCGTGACGGGGTTGTCGGGCAATTGCGGCAGGCCTTGCGGCATGTCGAGCGCGAACAGCCATGCTTGCGAGCCCGGCTCCTGCGTGACTTGGTAGCGCACGAAGGTGCGCGTGTTGAGCAAGGAAGGCGCACTGTTCGACGATGTCGGTTGCCGCGTCCAGCTGCGGCCATCGAAACGATCCAGCACCACGGCGCGCCAGTAAAGCCGCGACTGCGGCGGCAGCGGATCCAGAAACTTGACGCGAAAAGCGACCTCGCGCGACAAGGAAAGCTGCGCGATGTTGCCGGGCGTCATGCTATCCGAAAGACCTGTTCGACCAGCATTCGCATCCTTCGGCAAACCCCACAACGGTCCCTGGATACGCGGGAATAGCACGAACAGCACGATCGTCAGCGGCGCCGCCAAGGCGAAGATGAACAGCGCGCTGCGCAGGCGTTGGCGCAGCGGCGGCACGACGCCGGTGTACTGGAACGACAGTTGCGCGCTCAGCATCACGATGACGGCGGTGACCGTCAGTACGGCGGTCACGATGCTTTGGGAATAGAAAAAGTTTGTCAACAGCAGAAAGAAGCTGAGGAAGACCACGACGAACAAGTCGCGCCTGGCGCGCATTTCGAGCAGCTTCAACATCAGAAGCAGTGCGAGCATGGCGACGCCTGCATCGCGTCCGAACACGGTATCGAAGGTGACAAAGACACCGCCCATCGACAATGCCGCAATCGGAAGCAGCAGCCAGCGCGGCGGCAGACGGTTGCCGCGGAAGGTGATCCAGCCGCGCCACAGCAGCAGCGCGATGCCGGTACAAGTAATCCATATCGGCAGGTGGCTGGCTTGCGGCGCAAGCACCAGCACGCATGCCAGCAGCAACAGCAGCGTATCGGCCTTGTCGCGCGACATCGGCCGCGTCTTCGTCAGTGTGTGGCCGATGCCGGTCATGTGCTGTGCTCATGCAAGGCAAGCGCCTGCAGGCAGGCTGCCTGATGCGCAGGTCCGGTCGCCGGTGGGAAATACAGATCGCCGAGACGAAACGCATAGGGCAAACCGCGCATTTCGGCAGCCAGCACCCAGGCCGCCATGCGCGACAGCTTCAGTTCGGTATCCATGGCTTGCGGCAAGCGCTGAAAATCCAGCACCAGTTCGCTGGCCGCGCCGCCTTCGAACTGCTTGGCGATCAAGGTGCGCTGGTCGCTGCGCGCGATCTGCCGCCATGCCAGTTGCCGCAACGAGTCGCCGGCCTGGTAAGGGCGGATGCCGGCAAAATCCTCATGGCCGGCCACGCCGCGGCCGTCGGTTTTTTGTCCCTGTGCAAAAGGCAGCGCGGGCGCATGTTCCTCTGGTCGCGGATAGACCAGCACGCGCAAGTCGGGGCGCCAGTAAGCCCAGGCGCGCATCAGGCCGAGCGGAAAGCGGGTTTGCAGGCGAATGCGCGGCGCCGGCAGCCAGCCGCGTTCGGCGGTCGGCATGCTGAGGGTAAGTTTGCTGCTTTGCTGCGCGGCGATATCGGTTGCATGCTCGATACCGCCTGCATCGGCGTCGACAAATCCGATGCGGATGGCGAAGCGATCATGCGTGCGCCGGTTGAGCATGTGCAGCTCGAATTGCGCTTCTGCCCCGGCGAACACCGCGTGGGCTCGCCCGGGTAGCAGGTGAAGATGCGCGAGATTGCGATGCGTCAGATGCATGTCGACGAGCGCGCATGCGGCCAGCAGGAAGGTCAGCGCAAAACCCAGGCTCAGGTTGTAATTGATCGAGGTCAGGAACAGCACGACCAGCATCGCGCAGTAGAGCAGGCCGGCGCGCGTCGGCAGAATGAACACGCGGCGCTGGCTCAGCACAACCTCGCCGGCTTCGGCATCGCCCAAGCGAAACAGGCGGCGCGCGGCGTGCTGGCGCAGGGAAGCGGTACGGCTCATGGAAAGGCGATACGCTGCTCAGACCTTGACCGACTTCATCAGCTGCAGCACCAGGTCGCGGCTGTTCAGCGGCAGGCCGGAGGTCGACTTCAGTGAACGCAGGCGATGCGCGGCAACCGGCACGAGCACCGCCTGTATGTCTTCCGGAATCGCGTGGTTGCGGCCCTCCATCGCCGCCCATGCGCGCGCCGCCTGCAGCAAGGCGAGCGTCGCGCGCGGGCTCAGGCCTTCGGCAAACATCCCGTTCTGGCGCGATGCCAGTGCCAGCGCCTGGATGTAGTCGATCAGCGCCGGCGCGACGTGGATGTTCTTCAGTTCGGCGCGCGCTGCCAGCAGATCGGCCGGCTGCATTGCCATGCGCATGGCTTTCAGCAGCGTGCGCCTGTCCTCGCCCATCAGCAGCGCGCGCTCCGCGGCTGCGTCCGGATAACCGAGCGAGATGCACATCAAAAAGCGGTCCATCTGCGATTCCGGCAGCGGAAAGGTGCCGATCTGGTGCGAAGGGTTTTGCGTCGCGATGACGAAGAAGGGTTCTGGCAGGTCGCGCGTGACGCCGTCCGCGGTGACCTGGTGTTCCTCCATCGCTTCCAGCAGCGCGGATTGCGTCTTCGGGGTGGCGCGGTTGATCTCGTCGGCAAGCAGCACTTGCGTGAAGACCGGCCCGGGATGGAACACGAAACTGTTCTTGTCGCGATCGAAGATGGAAATGCCGACCACGTCGGCCGGCAGCAGGTCGCTGGTGAATTGCTGCCGATTGAACTTCAATCCGAGTGAGATCGCCAGCGCGTGCGCCAGCGTCGTCTTGCCCACACCCGGCACGTCTTCAATCAGCAGATGGCCGCCAGCCAGCATGCAGACCAGCGCCTGACGGATCTGCAGATCCTTGCCGACGACGATTTCACCGACCTGTTTGGCAACTGCGTGCAATTTGGCGAACATGCGATCTTTCGTGTGTTGATGTTGTAGGAAAGGCGTGAATCTGCTGCTTCCAGATTCTATGCGAGATCGGCATGTTGAGGAGCGGCGCGCCGCGTCTTGATCTGACGGATGGGTCAGTCGCGCTTGTGGCGACGCAGCAGCATGCCGACCGCGGCGATTGTGAAAGTCGCCACGATGGCGACCACGACCCAGAAGCCGTGCCCGTCCTGCGCCAGCGGCACGCCGCCCACATTCATGCCGAGCAGGCCGGCGATGATATTGATCGGCAGCGCCAATACGGTCACCACCGTCAGCACATACAGGCTGCGGTTGTTTTCCTCGTTGACCCGGGCGGCGATTTCTTCCCGCAGCAGCTTGATGCGTTTCTGCAGCGAGCTCATATCGTTCAGTACGACGGTGAATTCTTCCGTTGATTGCCGCAGTTCCTGCAGATCCGGTTCGCGCATCCACGATGGCGGCCGCTGCAGCAGGCGGAACAGCGCAGCCGGTTCCGGCGCCAGCAGACGCTGCAGGCGCACCAGCACGCGGCGCAAGGCACCCAGATCGGCGCGGCGCTCCGTCAGCCTTCCTGCCAGCAGATTGTCTTCGACGCGATCGACGCGCGCAGTCGCCTGCCGCACGATGTTGACCAGCACATCGGCCTGGTCGCGAAACAGATGAATCAGCAGTTCAAGCGAAGAGCGAATGGTGTCGCCGTCGGAAACTGCTTGCCGCAGGCGCTCGATCGACTTCAGCGGCGTGCGGCGGGTGCTGACGAGCATGCGGTCGCTGACCTGCAGCCACAGCGTTGCGATATCGGCGGAATCAAGCGAAAAATCGTGGAGCACATCATTGACGACCGCGATCAGGCTGCTGTCTGCCAGCTCGATGCGGGTGGAGCGCGAACCGTCATGCAGCGCCTGGCTGAAGGCTTCATCGATGTCCGCATGCTCGCGCAGCCATTTTTCGCTGGCGGTATTGCTGAGATTGAAATGCAGCCACAGGAATTCACCTGTTGTCGCATCGGCCCGTTGCAACCAGTCCGCTGCGGCCTGGGTATCGATGGAGACGGCACGGTGTTCACGGCCGAAGAGGAAGCCCCAGATCAGCCCCGTCTGGTCGGAGCCGTAGCTGTATGTGGAATTGCTCATGGCGGGCCGGATGCGTTATGTGCAGCGTGGCAAGCGGGGGAGGCTGCGCAGCGCACGATAGCCTGGTGCGCCGGCGGCGAGCCGGCGCGGGGAATTGGTCGGGATCCTGTATCGCGCCGGATCCCGTTAGCGCAATGACGGGCATTATCTGCGCGCCGTGTGACGCGCGTATGACATCGTCGACGGCGAAACAGCATGGCGAGCGGTTAAAATAGCGGCTCGCTTCGCCAGAGAAAGTCACGCATGTCCATCCAGTGGTTCCCCGGTCACATGAACGCCGCCCGCAAGAAGGCGGCGGAAGCCATGGAAAAGACCGACATGATCATCGAAGTGCTGGATGCGCGCGTGCCGCAGGCCAGCCGCAATCCGATGATCGAAGACTTGCGTACGTTCCGCCAGCGGCCGTGCCTGAAAATCCTGAACAAGTCCGATTTGGCTGATCCTGCGGCGACCAAGCAGTGGATCGCTTTCTACAACGCGCAAAAGAATGTGCATGCGGTTGCGCTCAGTTGCAAGAAGCCTGCCGACGTCGCCAGGATTCCCGCGCTGTGCATGAAAATTGCGCCGCATCGCGGCACCGCATTGAAACCGCTGCGCATCATGATCATGGGCATTCCGAACGTCGGCAAGTCGACGCTGATGAATGCCTTGCTGAAGAAACGCGTCGCGCAAGTCGGCGATGAACCGGCGGTGACAAAAACGCAGCAGCGTCTTTACCTCGGCAACAATATCGTGCTGACCGATACGCCCGGCATGATGTGGCCCAAGATCGAACATCCGAGCGACGGCCTGATGCTGGCGGCCAGCCACGCGATCGGCAGCAATGCGCTGATCGAGGAAGAGGTGGCCACCTTTCTGGCAGATATGCTGCTGATGCACTATCCGCAGCTGCTGACGGCGCGCTACGGTTTTGCCACGGAAGGCATCGATGGCGTCAGCGTGATCGAAGGCGTTGCAAAAAAGCGTGCGTTTCGCATCAAGGGCGGTGATCTCGATCTGGAAAAGGCGGCGCACACTTTCCTGCAGGACTATCGTACCGGCGCGCTGGGACGCATTAGCCTGGAGACGCCGGAGAGCCGCGTCGCATTGCTGGCCAGTTTCCAGTTGCCGCCGTCTCTAAGCGATGTACAGGTAGATGACGATGAAGAGGAAGAATCGGACGAGCGCCCGGTACGCAGGCGCTGATCGCAACATCGACTGCAGTCAGGCCTCGATACCGGCAGATAAAATAAAAGCCCGCAAAGCAGAACCTTGCGGGCTTTTTTTCGGACGCCGACACTGCAGAGCAATGTCGAGCAGCGGTTATTACATCATGCCGCCCATGCCACCCATACCGCCCATGCCACCCATATCCGGCATGCCGCCGGCTGGTTTGTCTTCGACGACTTCTGCCACCATGCAATCGGTGGTCAGCAGCAGGCCGGCGATCGATGCTGCGTTTTGCAGTGCCGAACGGGTCACCTTGGCTGGATCCAGCACGCCCATTTCGACCATGTCGCCATAGGTGCCGTTGGAAGCGTTGTAGCCGAAGTTGCCTTTGCCTTCCAGCACCTTGCCGACCACGACCGATGCTTCTTCACCAGCGTTTTGAACGATCATGCGCAGCGGTTCTTCCATTGCGCGCAGAACGATCTTGATGCCGGCTTCCTGATCGGAGTTGTCGCCTTTCAGGTTCAGGCTGGCGCGTGCGCGCAGCAGGGCCACGCCGCCGCCTGGCACGATGCCTTCTTCAACGGCTGCGCGGGTTGCGTGCAGTGCGTCTTCGACACGTGCTTTCTTCTCTTTCATTTCCACTTCGGTCGCAGCGCCAACCTTGATCACTGCAACGCCGCCTGCCAGCTTGGCAACGCGTTCCTGCAGTTTTTCACGGTCGTAGTCCGAAGTCGCTTCTTCGATTTGCGCACGGATTTGTTTAACGCGCGCTTCGATCGCAACAGCCTGGCCATTGCCGTCGATCAGCGTGGTGTTTTCCTTGCCGATTTCGACGCGTTTTGCCTGGCCGAGTTCTTCCAGCGTGATTTTTTCCAGCGTCAGGCCGACTTCTTCCGCGACGACTTGACCGCCGGTCAGGATCGCGATGTCTTCCAGCATGGCTTTGCGGCGATCGCCGAAGCCAGGCGCCTTCACTGCGCAAGTTTTCAGGATGCCGCGGATGTTGTTCACCACCAGCGTTGCCAGTGCTTCGCCTTCGATGTCTTCAGCGATGATCAGCAGCGGACGTCCGGCTTTCGCAACCTGCTCCAGTACCGGCAGCAGGTCACGGATGTTCGAGATTTTCTTGTCGAACAGCAGGATGAACGGGTTTTCCAGAATCGCGGTCTGCTTTTCTGCATTGTTGATGAAGTACGGCGACAGATAGCCACGGTCGAATTGCATACCTTCGACGATGTCGAGTTCGTCGTTCAGCGACTTGCCGTCTTCCACGGTGATGACGCCTTCCTTGCCGACTTTTTCCATTGCTTCGGCAATACGCTCGCCGATCGAAGCATCGCTATTGGCCGAGATCGAACCGACTTGTGCGATTTCTTTCGTCGTGGTGCATGGCTTGGCGATGGTCTTCAGCTGTTCGACGGTGGCTGCAACAGCCTTGTCGATACCGCGCTTCAGGTCCATCGGGTTCATGCCGGCGGCAACGTACTTCATGCCTTCACGGACGATGGCTTGTGCCAGAACCGTTGCGGTCGTGGTGCCGTCGCCTGCGTTGTCGCTGGTGCGCGATGCCACTTCCTTCACGAGCTGTGCACCCATGTTCTGCAGCTTGTCTTTCAGTTCGATTTCTTTTGCAACAGAGACACCGTCCTTGGTGACGGTCGGGGCGCCGAACGAGCGCTCGAGCACGACGTTGCGGCCTTTCGGGCCAAGGGTGACTTTGACGGCGTTCGCCAGAATGTTGACGCCTTCGACCATCTTGGCACGGGCTGCGTCGCCGAATATTACTTCTTTAGCTGCCATGTTTTTACTCCTGATTATTCGGTTGGGGAATGTGCGCCGCGTGATTCTTCACCACGCAGAAGCAGTCGAGCGGCTTACTTCTGGACGATCGCCATGATGTCCTCTTCGCGCATCACGAGGACTTCGTTGCCGTCGACCTTGACGGTCTGGCCAGCGTACTTGCCGAACAGGACGCGGTCGCCGACTTTCACGTCGAGCGGACGGACTTTGCCGTCTTCGAGAATCTTGCCGTTGCCGACTGCCAGGACTTCGCCCTGATCAGGCTTTTCCGCAGCTGCTTCAGGGATGATGAGGCCGGACGCAGTCTTGGTTTCCTGGTCGAGGCGCTTGACGATGACGCGATCGTGCAAAGGACGAAGGTTCATACAAACTCCTTAGTTTTCAATGGTTGTGGTTTGAATCGTTTGCGGTGTCTGGCTGCAAAAAGCGAGGCCAGGCACCGATAAAGGGTCGTTCGAGGCGGATTAGCACTCTGCCTCGGCGAGTGCTAAGTATAGGGATGGTTATCTGATAATTCAAGACATGACGGAAATTACCGGATGCCGCCTTTCAAATCGGGCGTTTTGTTCCGTGTCGGTGATGTCGGAAGTACAAAAACAAATGCCGGACGCATCCGGCATTTGCAGGGAGAGAGAGCAGAACGTCAGTTACGGATTTCC
>DATMTZ010000272.1:0-2858 GCA_035563975.1 Oxalicibacterium sp.
CGACGGCATTGGCGTCGATATCAGCCCGGTCATGATCAAGGTTGTGTACGCTGCGGCCATCGCAAGAAAATGGCTGCATCAGCAATACGGCACCACCTTCAAGGGCTGCATGAGCCAGCTCGGCGAGATCGCAATTCCATTCCAGAGCTGGGATCACGTCACCGAAAACCCGTTTTTCGCCGCGAACGCCGACATCATCCCGCAGTTGGAAGCGTACATGGATGAATTGCGCAAGAGCGGCGATTCCTGCGGTGCGCGCATCGAGGTCGTTGCGCAGAATGTGCCGGTCGGCCTGGGTGAACCGATTTACGACAAGCTCGATGCCGACATCGCCTATGCGCTGATGGGCATCAATGCGGTGAAGGGCGTGGAAATCGGCGCCGGCTTCAAGTCCGTGGCGCAGAAGGGCACCGAGCACGGCGACGAACTGACGCCAAACGGCTTTGCCAGCAATAACGCCGGCGGCGTACTGGGCGGAATTTCGACCGGCCAGGAGATCACGGCATCGATCGCCATCAAGCCGACGTCCAGCATCCGTACTGCGCGCCATTCGATCGACAAAAGCGGCAATCCGATCATGGTCGAAACGCACGGCCGTCACGATCCTTGCGTCGGTATCCGCGCCACGCCGATCGCGGAGGCGATGCTGGCGCTGGTCCTGATGGATCACGCGCTGCGCCATCGCGCGCAGTGCGGCGATGTCTCGGTTGCCACGCCCGATATCGCGCACCGCTGAACCGTTGTTCCGGATGCATGTCGAAACGCCATCTACGTGCAGCGGAGGTGACATGACGGGAGTCGGAAAACGCATATTTGCCCTAGCTTTACTGAGCCTGAGCCTGGTTGCCTGCGAAAGCGTGCAGACGACGCAAGGCGGCGCGGTCGGCGTCGACCGGCAACAGTACATGGCGGTTTCGTCGCAGGAGCTGGACCAGGCCGCAAGCAAGCAATACGCGGAGCTGATCGCGAAGGCCAAGCAGAAAAATCTGCTCAACCGCAATCCGGCGCAACTGGCGCGCGTGCGGACCATCTCCAACCGCCTGATCGCGCAGACACCGGTGTTCCGGCCGGATGCGCGCAACTGGAAGTGGGAAGTCAATGTGCTGACTTCCGACGAAGTGAACGCCTGGTGCATGCCGGGCGGGAAAATCGCGGTCTACACCGGCCTGCTGGACAAGCTGCAGATCACCGATGATGAGCTGGCTGCCGTGCTGGGGCACGAAATTTCCCATGCCTTGCGCGAACATGCGCGCGAACGCGTGTCGGAGCAGGCGGTGGCCGGCAGCCTGATCTCGCTGGGTTCATCGTTGCTGGGCATCGGCGATCTCGGTCAGCAGGGCATCCAGTACGCCTACATGGGCGCGATCGGCCTGCCGCATTCGCGCGGGCAGGAAACCGAGGCAGACCGCATGGGCGTCGAGCTGGCTGCGCGCGCTGGGTACGATCCGCGGGCGGCGCAAACCTTGTGGCAAAAAATGGCGAAGCTGGGTGGCAATGAGCCGCCGGCTTTCCTGTCCACGCATCCCTCCAGCGAAGCGCGCCAGCAGGATCTGGCCGCCGTCACGCAACGCGTGATGCCGCTTTATCAACAGGCCAGGCGCTAAGCCGCCGATATTGTTTATCGCCGCCTCGATCCCCAACTGGGATGGAGGCGATTTTCATCGCCGGCGGCGGCTCTCGGCGCAATGCAGCGGCGTAAATATGGCATAATCGAGGGCTATTTTTCAGTCTTCATCGCCTCATTTTTCGCGCATATCATGGCTCGCACGCTTTACGACAAACTCTGGGATTCGCACGTGGTGGACACGGGCGACGACGGCACCACGATTCTCTACATCGACCGTCACCTGCTGCATGAAGTCACCAGTCCGCAAGCATTCGAAGGCCTGAAGCTGGCGCACCGCCAGCCGTGGCGCACGTCCGCCAACCTGATGGTGGCCGACCACAACGTGCCGACCACCGACCGCGCGAACGGCATCGCTGACCCGGTGTCGCGCCTGCAGGTGGAAACGCTGGACGGCAATGCGCAGGAATTTCACCTGACCTATTTCAGCATGCGCGACAAGCGCCAGGGCATCGTGCACGTGATCGGGCCGGAGCAGGGCGCAACGCTGCCGGGCATGACGGTGGTGTGCGGCGACTCGCATACCTCGACGCATGGCGCGTTCGGCTGTCTGGCGCACGGCATCGGCACCTCCGAAGTCGAACACGTGCTGGCGACGCAGACGCTGCTGCAGAAAAAATCCAAGTCCATGCTGGTGCAGGTCGACGGCGTGCTGCCGGCCGGCGTGACGGCGAAGGACATCGTGCTGGCGATCATCGGCAAGATCGGTACTGCCGGCGGCACCGGCTACGCGATCGAATTCGCCGGCTCGGCGATCCGTTCGCTGTCGATGGAAGGCCGCATGACGGTGTGCAATATGGCGATCGAAGCGGGCGCGCGCGCCGGCATGGTCGCGGTCGACGACACCACCATCAATTACGTCAAGGGCCGTCCGTTTTCGCCGGTCGGTCCGCACTGGGATCGCGCGGTCGAATACTGGCGCACGCTGCATTCCGATGCGGGTGCGAAGTTCGACATGGTCGTCACGCTCAACGCCGCCGAAATCAAGCCGCAAGTCACCTGGGGTACTTCGCCCGAGATGGTGGTGCCGGTTGACGGCCGTGTGCCCGACCCGGACAAGGAAAAGGATCCGGTCAAGCGCGACGGCATGGAAAAGGCACTGGTCTACATGGGTCTGAAGCCGAACACGCCAATCGAGGACATCCGCATCGACAAGGTCTTCATCGGTTCCTGCACCAACTCGCGCATCGAGGATTTGCGCGCCGCCGCCGCCGTGGTGCGCGGCAAGCAGCGC
>DATMTZ010000273.1:0-16245 GCA_035563975.1 Oxalicibacterium sp.
TGGTTTTGCACGGCCGGTATATTAAGATAGCTGACTGCGCAATTTTACTTGAAGGGTTAACAGTCGTGAGTAATAACGAAACATCGAACGAACCGTTCTGCACTTGGATGTGCCTGATCTGCGGATGGATCTACGACGAAGCTGCAGGCTTGCCGGAAGAAGGCATTGCGCCGGGCACGCGCTGGGCCGATGTGCCGATGAACTGGACTTGTCCGGAATGCGGCGCACGCAAGGAAGACTTTGAAATGGTGAAAGTCTGATTCGTCCCTTCGTGTTATGAGTTTGGTAAGTTTGTGGAAAAACCACGAGGTCTGAGGGTGTAGCCAGAGGGTTCGTCCCAAGAATCTTGCTTTTTGTCACTGTTGCGCCTTATATTGTCTTCGCACAGTTCAATGAGATGAATCATGGCAATAGCACCGGAAAACGCTGATGTGAAAATCATGGTGATCGACGACAGCAGCACGATTCGTCGCTCGGCAGAGATATTTCTTGGCCAGGCTGGCTACACGGTCGTGTTGGCGGACGACGGCTTCGACGCCCTGGCCAAGATGAACGACCACAAGCCCGCGCTCATTTTTTGCGACATCCTGATGCCGCGTCTCGACGGCTATCAAACCTGCGCGCTGATCAAGAAAAGCGCCAAATTCCACTCCACACCTGTCATCATGCTGTCATCCAAGGATGGCTTGTTCGACCGTGCGCGCGGCGCCATGGTCGGCTCAGACGCTTACCTGACCAAGCCATTCACCAAAGACAGTCTGCTGAAAACCGTGCGTGAGCACACGGCTGAAGCAGTAGCACGATAATTTTGATTTAAAGGTTTTTCAGATGGCCATCCAAAAAGTCCTCGTCGTCGACGATTCTCCCACCGAGCGCTATTTCCTCACCGATATCCTGATCAAAAACGGCTTTTCCGTTTCGACCGCGGAGAACGGCGAAGAGGCGCTGCTGAAGGTCAAGGCGGACAAGCCGCAATTGATCCTGATGGATATCGTGATGCCGGGCCAGAATGGTTTTCAGGTGACGCGCGCCATTTCCCGCGATCCTGAAACCCAAGACATCCCGATCATCATCTGCACCAGCAAGGGCCAGGAAACCGACCGCATCTGGGGCTTGCGCCAGGGCGCGCGCGACTACATCGTCAAGCCAGTCGATCCCGCTGAACTGCTGTCGAAGATCGCCGCACTCGGCTGATTGTTTCCATGAGCCAGCCTACGTCCGAACTGCAGGCGGATACCGCGTTCAAGAAACCGGACGTCATCGCACGACGCACCCGGCTGCGTGAATTTCAGGCGCAGCTGGTCGAGCGCATGCAGACCGCGCGCAGTGGCGAGGATGCGCATCACAGCCGGCTCGGCGTGATGATGGGCGGCAGGCGCTGGCTGCTGGATCTGCAATCCGCCGGCGAGATTGTCTCGGTCGGCGCCATCACGAAGGTGCCGCTGACGCAGCCGTGGTTTCTCGGCTTGACCAATATCCGCGGCAATCTGATCAGCGTGATCGATTTCGCCCATTTTCACGGCGAGCCGCCTTCCCAGATCGACAAGGACAGCCGTATCGTCGCATTCGCGTCGGCCCTGTCGTTCAACAGCGGGCTGCTGGTGTCGCGCGTGCTCGGCCTGCGCAATACCGCCGAAATGGAAGTTGACGCGGCCGCCCCGAGCGGCGCGTCGTGGTCCGGCAAACAGTATGTGGATCGGGAATCGCACACATGGACCGAGCTTGACCTCGCCTCCGTGGTGCAGGCCCCGCAATTTCTGCACGTGGGACTTTGAGCAGTTCGAGAGTCATAACTCGAACGCAAGATAAACAGAGAATCAGGAGAATCAGAATGGCGTTTACATTACCGCTCTTTTCCAAAGACAAGAAAGATGTCGATGCCGCAGGCGCCGACAGCGGTCTGCCATCTGAAGGAAACGCATCCGCGGCGAAGAACAAGTCCGACCGTGCGGCGTTGCACAATTCGACGCTCAATCCGAACGCAACCTATATCGGCGACGTCCTGCAGAAAAGCGGCGACATCCGCCTGCCGCTGATTGGTCATCTGCCGCTGCAAAAGCAGGTTCGCATCCTGCTGACGATGCTCGGCGCATCGATCGTACTGGGCGCGGTATTCGTCTGGCTCAATTCCGAATCCACCGCGCTGACCTCGATGCAAACGCAGATCGCCGGCGATGCGCTGATGCACTCGCAACGTGTCGGTAAGGCGACGCCGAATGCGATTCAGGGTAATCCGGTCGCATTCAGCCAACTGGCGGACAGCCGCAAGGAATTCAACAACGACCTGTCGATCCTGATGAACGGCGGCGAGTATCAGGGCCAGCGCATCAGCAAGCCGGGTGCTTCGATGGAATCGGCGCTGCAAAAGACGCAAAAGCTGTGGCAGAACTCCGACAAGTCGGCCGCCACGATCCTGAAGCTGCAGAAGGAACTGACCGGCTTCGGTACCACGCTGGCAAAGATGAATGAAATCTCGCCAGACCTGCTGGAATTGACCGAACAGATTTCCACGCTGAAGTCGCAAAGCGGCGCGTCGCCGCGTGAGATCGCAGCCGCTGGCCAGTTAGTCATGTTGACGCAACGTCTGGCGCGTAGCGCGAACGAATTTCTGAGTTCGGAGGGCGTGAACCCGGAGACCGCCTTCCTGCTGGGCAAGGACACCAATACTTTCCGCGACATCATGGAAGGCTTCTTGAACGGTAACGAAACGCTGCGTCTGAGCAAGACCACCGAACCGGAAACGCGCGAGAAGCTGGTCGAGCTGCAAAACCTGTTCGCCGAATACCAGAAATCGATTTCGCTGATCCTGGGTAACCTGCAAAACTTTATTGCAGCGAAGGCGGCGGAAGAAACCATCTTCAAGGAAAACGAGGCGCTGAAGCAGAGCCTGGGCGAACTGCAGCAAACCTATCGCAGCGATTCGCAATCGCTGAGCTGGCCTTTCTGGGCCATGCTGCTCTCCGTGCTGGCCGCGCTGGTTGCCGCTGCCGGCATTGCGCTGGTGCTGCTGCAGGACAGCCGCAACCGTACCAAGGAAGCCGATGCGCGGCGGCAGGAAGCAGAAAACCAGCGTCTGGAAGCGCAACGGCAGGAAGAAGAGGCGAAACACGCGAACGATCAGAACCAGTCCGCGATTCTGCGTCTGATGAACGAATTGCAGGAAGTGGCAGACGGCGACTTGACGATCCAGGCGACAGTGTCGGAAGACGTCACCGGCGCCATTGCCGACTCGATCAACTACACGGTGGAAGAGCTGCGCGGCCTGGTGGGACGCGTGACCCGCACCGCCGAGCAGGTGACCTCGGCATCGAACCAGGCGCAGAACATTTCGACTGAACTGCTGGAAGCATCGCAGAAGCAGTCGCGCAACATTCAGGAAACAGGTCAGGCCGTGCTCGACATGGCGGCGCAGATTACCGATGTATCGAAGTCTGCAAACGAATCGGCCGAGGTGGCGCGGCAGTCGGTGACGGCGGCGGAAGAAGGCGCCCGCGCGGTGGAAAACGCGATCAAGGGCATGAACGAGATCCGCGAGCAGATCCAGGAAACCTCGAAGCGAATCAAGCGTCTCGGCGAATCCTCGCAGGAGATCGGCGAGATCACCGAACTGATTTCCGACATTACCGAACAGACCAACGTGCTGGCACTGAATGCGGCGATCCAGGCGGCGTCTGCGGGTGAAGCCGGCCGCGGCTTCTCGGTGGTTGCGGAAGAGGTGCAGCGACTGGCGGAACGTTCCGGTGAAGCAACCAAGCAGATCGGCGCACTGGTCCGCACCATTCAGACCGATACGCACGATGCGGTTGCCGCTATGGAAAAATCGACGCAGGGTGTGGTCGAAGGTGCGAAACTGTCCGACGCGGCTGGTGCCGCACTGGCCGATATCCGCCGCGTGTCGAACCGCCTGGCGGAACTGATTCAGGGCATTTCGTCGGCGACCGAACAGCAGGCGACGTCGGCCAACGGCGTGGCGCAAAACATTCAAGGCATTCTGACGGTCACCGAACAGACGCAGCAGGGTACGCAGCAAACTGCGAGTTCGATTCGCGAGCTGTCCAAGCTGGCGGAAGAGCTCAAGAATTCGGTATCGCGTTTCCGTGTGACCGCTTGAGGATTTCGCAGGTGGCCGCCTGTGCGGCAGCATGAAGTCCAACAGCAAATTGAAGCGGTGGATCCAGTGAGGATGTGCCGCTTCGTACCCGCGAGGCAGTCATGACTACCCCTTCTTCCCCCGAGTCACAATCCGGCCGGGACCAATTCGATACGGGCCCGCTGTCCTGGGTCATCGGCGAAATCCGCGAAGCGCTGACGCGTTCCAAGGTTGCCTTGGGCGAAGCCTTGGTGCAGGACGCGGAAAGCCGCTCCACGACCCTGCGTCATGCCAAGGTGTATCTGCATCAGGCGCACGGCGCGCTGCAGATGGTCGATATCGATGGCGTCGTGATCGTCACCGAGACGGTGGAAGACCTGTTCGAACGCTTTGAAAACGGCCAGCTGGAGCCGAGCGACGACATCGTGCACGCGATCGGCCACGCATATCAGGCGCTGGTCGAATACCTGGAAGAGTTGCTGGCAGGTGCGCCGCACCAGCCGGTGCGTTTGTTTCCCTACTATCGCGCGTTGCTGCAGGTGCGCGGCGCCGAGCGCATTCATCCGGCCGATCTGTTCTTCCCGAATCTTGCCATCCGTCCGCAGCTGCCCGAGGCGAGCGCGACGCTGACGCAATCCGACTACGTCCAGCTGCGCAAGCGCTTCGAACGTGCGCTGCTGCTGTTCCTGAAAAATGGCGAAGATGCCAACGGCCGTGCCAGCGCTGCCGCGATGCGCGACATCATATTGCGCGTCGAGCAGGCGCAAAGCGCACAGCAGGTGCGCAGCTTCTGGTGGGTCATGGCCGGCTTTGCCGATGCGGTGGCAGCCGGACAGGTGCCGGGCGAACTGTACGTCAAGCAGTTGTTTGCGCGCATCAATCTGCAGATTCGCCGCCTGAGCGAAGGCTCTTCCAGCATCACCGAGCGCTTGTTGCGTGACGCGTTGTTCTTCATCGCGCGTGTGGAACAGCCGACTGCGACGGTGCGTCAGATCCGCGACGCCTATCAGTTGAACGGCGCGGTACCGAGCGATTACGAGAAGAAGCGCTATGGCCAGATCGATGCGCAATCGCTGGTGAACGCAAAGGAACGGCTGTCACAAGCCAAAAATTTGTGGAACCGCATTGCCGGTGGCGATGCCAGCGTAGCAGCCGCCTTCGAAAAGGAGATGGCCGGCCTGGCCGAGGCGGGCGCGCGCCTGAATGCATCCTCGCTGTCCAAGCTGCTGCGCGAATTGAGCGGCATTGCGCGGCTCGCCGCGCATTCGCAACCGGGCGACAGCCTGAGTCTGGAAATCGCGACCACCTTGCTGTTCGTCGAAAACGCCTTGCAGCAGATCGGCCATTTGCCGGACGACTTTGCCGAACATGCTGAAGCGTTGAGTGCGCGCCTGCTGTCCATCGTATCGGGCGAAACCCCGATGCCGTCTGCCTCCTGGCTCGACGACATGTCGCGCGAAGCGCAGGAGCGCCAGACCATGGGCGCGCTCGGCAGTGAATTGCAGTCCAGCCTGCGTCAGGTCGAGAAGATGCTTGACGAATATTTCCGCGCGCCGGAGCAGCGCGCGGGCTTGGGCGAACTCGATGCAGTGCTGCACCAGATCAGCGGCGCGCTAACGATCCTGGATCAGCAGGACGCAGCACGCGCTGTGCAGCATACGCGCGATGCGGTACGTCGTTTCATCGATGCGGAAGAGGTGCCGCCGCTACACGAGTTCGAGCAGGTGGCGCAGAACGTCGGTGCACTCAGTTTTTTCATCGAAACGCTGCAGCAGCATCCGGATGGCGTCAGAAACCGCTTTGTGTTTGATGAACGGAGCGGCTCCTTTCGTGCGAACCTGACTGAAAAAAACAGCAGCGCACATGAACCGATCGATGTTCCCGTCGTGCCGGTTTCTGCCACGCCTTCCGCCGATCTGCCGCTGATTGTGCCGGAAGCCCCGACCGTCGAAGCTGAACTGGCCCTGCATCAAAAGCAATCGGAAGAACTGGCGCTGTCGCTGGCGGCTGAACCGACCAATCCCGAACTGCACGAACAACTGAAGGAAACGCTGGAACAAGTCAGGCTGGATGCGACTCTGGTCGACAATCCGGAAGTGAATGATCGCGCGCGCGCCGTCATCGACATGCTGGAAAACCCGGACTTCGTGCCGTCTCCGGATGCAATGGAAGACATCGCGCAAGCGACAGCGGCGGTCAAGACTGCGCCGCAGGTCGCGCCGATCGCGCCGGTCGTCGCGCCCGCTACCGATGAAGCGGTGGACGCCGAGTTGCTGGAAATCTTTCTGGCGGAAGCGGTCGAAGTGCTGGAATGCGTGCGCCAGACCATTCCTGAATCGCGCAATGCGCCGCACAACCAGGAATACCTGACGACGCTGCGCCGTTCCTTCCACACCCTGAAGGGTAGCGGCCGCATGGTCGGCCTGACGGCGCTCGGCGAATCCGCCTGGAGCATTGAACAAGTATTGAATTTGCGGTTGTCGGAAACTCGTCCCGGCGATCCCGAACTATATGCGATGCTGGAGAACGCAGCACATGTGATCGAGGCCTGGGTTGACGATTTGAGCACGAAGGGACGTTCAAGCCGCACCGGCCGCGCGCTGATCGAGGCTTCCGAACGCGTGAAGAGCGGCGGTGCATTCACTTATGATGCCGCAGCCGATGGCATTGGCGTCGATGAAACCGGCGAGTCGCCTGCGGTATTCGAGACGCAGCCAACGGCAGAGGAAGAAGCGCCGCCCCTTTCGACCGAAGTCGAAGAACTGGAGCTGAGCGACGAGGAGCTGGCGCTGTTCCACAAGTTCGATGCAACCGCAGAAGCAGCGCCGGACACGAAAGACGGCGCGGCAGCAGTTTCTGCTGCTGACGCATCGCAACCGGGGGCGGAAGTCATCGATTTCCCTGCCAAGGCGCCGGTTGCCAAAAGCGACGACAACATCAAGTACATCGGCAATCTCGAAATCAGCCTGCCGCTGTACAACATCTACCTGGCGGAAACCGACGAGCTGGTGCGGCGCCTGTCGCATGACATTGCCGAGTGGCGCCATGAATCGGACCGAGGCGTCAATATCCAGTCGGTGCATGCTGCGCATTCGCTGGCGGGCAGCTCGGCGACCGTCGGCTTCAAGCCACTGCAGCAGATCGCGTACGCGTTGGAAGCCGTCCTGCAGTATCTGGCGCGCAAACCGGTCAAGTTGCTGCAACAGGAATACGACGCGCTCGAGTACGGTGTCGAACGGATACGCTACATGCTGCAGATGTTTGCGCTTGGCGAAATGCCGGATGACGAACCGGAGCAGGTGCGCATACTGGAAGACGTGCGTGAAGAACTGGAGCGGCGTGCGCAATCAGGATTCAACGACTTGTCATCGCGCGCATCGACCGAAGGGGATGGAACCGCACCGCAGGTAATTGCGCATCCCGCTGAAGCAGCGGACGACAGCCGCGCGGCAGGCCCGTTCGATAGCGAACAAGCGCTCGCAACGCAGACAGCCCCGGTGATCGCATCGATTCCGCACAGCGAACAGGTTGTGCCGAGCGACGCGCCGTTTGAAGAGCCGGTCTACAGTGCCGGCGAAGCGGCGGATCCGGCGCTGATCATCAAGGACGAGATCGACGAAGATTTGCTGCCCGTCTTTATCGAAGAAGGCCGCGACATGCTGCCGCAGGTCGGTGAAGCGCTGCGCGGATGGCAGGGCGCGCTGGGCGACATGTCGTATCCGCAATCGCTGCTGCGTCTGCTGCATACGGTCAAGGGCAGCGCCCGCATGGCCGGCGCGATGGCGCTGGGCCAGCACGTGCACGAGATGGAAACGCGGATCGAACATATTGCGCATGCTGGCCGCGCATCGGCCGCCTCGCTGGACGATCTGCTGTCACGTCACGATTACAGCCTGTATCTGTTCGACCTTCTGCAGAATCCCGAAGCCGCAACACGTCAGACGCCGTCCACGTATGCGCAAGCGGCCGCGGCAGTTGCCCCTGCCGATGCACCGGAGTTGAGTGCCGTTCCGGCACTGCCGGCGATCGCCGCAGCGTCTGTCGCGCCGTCTCCTGACGCGGCGCGGCCGCTCGCTACGCCGTCGCAGGCGCCGCTGGTGCGCGTGCGCGCCGATATTCTCGATCGCCTCGTCAACCAGGCTGGTGAAGTATCGATCTCGCGTTCTCGGCTGGAAACGGAAGTCGGCACCTTGCGCATGTCGCTCGGCGAACTGTCTGAAAACGTCGTGCGCTTGCGCGACCAGTTGCGTGAAATCGAAATGCAGGCGGAGTCGCAGATCAGTTCGCGCATGGGCATTTCTGCCGATCGCGAATTCGATCCGCTGGAGTTCGACCGCTTCACGCGCCTGCAGGAACTGACGCGCATGATGGCGGAGAGCGTCAACGACGTCAGCTCACTGCAGCAGAACCTGAACCGCACGGTCGACAATGCAGCGGGCGGCCTGACCGCGCAGGCGCGGCTGACGCGCGATCTGCAGCAGGACCTGATGCGCGTGCGCATGGTGCAGTTCGCCAGCATTTCCGAGCGGCTGTTCCGCGTGACGCGGCAGGCTGCGAAGGAGATGGACAAGCGTGTCAACCTCGACATACGCGGCAGCGCGGTCGAGATCGACCGCAGCGTGCTTGAAAAAATGGCCGGCCCTTTCGAGCATCTGCTGCGCAATGCGATCGTGCATGGCATCGAATCGCGCGACAAGCGCCGCGCCGCCGGCAAGAATGAAACCGGCGAATTGCGCGTCGAGGTACGGCAGGAAGGTAATGAAGTCGTTATCCATTTCTCGGACGACGGCCAGGGCTTGAACCTGACCAATATCCGAAACAAGGCCTTGTCTAACGGGCTGGTGAAGGCGGAAGACGAATTGTCCGAAGCGGAAATTACGGACCTGATTTTCCACCCGGGTTTCTCGACGGCGGAAGAAGTGACCGAGCTGGCCGGCCGCGGCGTCGGCATGGACGTGGTGCGCTCGGAAGCGGCGTCGCTCGGCGGCCGCGTGTCGATCGCTTCCGAACCGGGCAAGGGCGCCCATTTCACGATTCACCTGCCGCTGACGCTGGCAGTGACGCAGGTGGTCATCCTGTCGTCGGGCGGCACGACATATGCGGTGCCGTCGGTGCTGGTCGAACAGGTGCAGCAATTGAAGGCAGGCCCGCTGACTGCCGCCTACAACGAAGGCGCGGTCATCTGGCAGTCGCAGCGCATTCCGATGCACTATCTATCGGCGCTGCTGGGCGACACGGTCGCGGCTCCGGTCACGCAGCAATATTCACCGCTGCTGATCCTGCGCAGCGGCAATGACCGCGTGGCGCTGCACGTCGATGAGATTCTCGGCAATCGCGAGGTCGTCGTGAAGAATATCGGCCCGCAGCTGTCGCGCCTGATCGGCATCGCCGGCGCCACGGTGCTTGGCTCGGGCGAAATCGTGCTGATCCTGAATCCGGTGCCATTGTCCCAGCGCGCGCTGCACGAAAACGTGCGTGCGCCGCGGCTGACGCCGTCCGATGCGCCGGAAGACATGGGTGCGGTGGCGGAGATGGCGAGCTTCGAGCCGGCCGCGCGCGTCGTCGAGCCGGTTCAGGGCTTGCGCAAGCAATCGATCGTGATGGTGGTGGACGATTCGCTGACGGTGCGGCGTGTCACGCAGCGTCTGCTGACGCGTGAAGGCTATCAGGTAGTGCTGGCGAAAGACGGCGTCGATGCGCTCGAGCATCTGCAGTCGATCACGCCGGACGTGATGCTCGTCGATATCGAAATGCCGCGCATGGACGGCTTCGATCTGACGCGCAATGTGCGCGACGACGAGCGCACGCGCGGCATTCCGATCATCATGATCACTTCGCGTACTGCCAGCAAGCACCGCAACTACGCGATGGAACTCGGCGTCAACGAGTATCTGGGCAAACCGTATCAGGAAGACGCGCTGCTCAAGCTGATCGCCGGATTCGTCGGACGCGAAACGGCAATGCACTGATGCACGCGGTGCCAAGCAAAAAATCCCGCTCAGGCGGGATTTTTTATTGCCTCGCTCGCGACGCGGGTGATGGTTTTCTGACGACCGCGTAGCGCTGCAGGGTTTGCGCGCGTGCCTGCTCGTGCGCCACGATGGGCGCCGGATAATTGTCGCCGAGCGTCACGCCGGCCGCTTGCAGCTCGGCGGCATTCATGCGCCATGGCGCATGAATATGCCTGCTTGGGAGCCGTTCCAGCTGCGGCAGGTAGGCGCGGATGAAGGCGCCGTCCGCATCGAACCGTTCGGATTGCGTCACCGGATTGAAGATGCGGAAATACGGTTGCGCATCACAGCCGGTGGAGGCGGCCCATTGCCAGCCGCCGTTATTGGCAGCAAGGTCGTAGTCGTTCAGTTTTTCCGCGAAATAGCGCTCGCCGCGGCGCCAGTCGATTCCGAGATCCTTGACCAGGAACGAGGCGGTAACCATGCGCAGGCGGTTGTGCATATATCCGGTGCGGTTGAGTTGTGCCATCGCGGCATCGATCAGCGGATAACCCGTCTGTCCCCTGCGCCAGGCGTCGAACAGGCGGTCGCCATGCGCGCCGCTTTCCCAGGGGATCGCGTCGTACTCCGGCTTATAGGCGCGGTCCGCCACGTGCGGATGGTGATGCAGGATCATGAAATAGAACTCGCGCCAGATCAGTTCCGACAGCCAGGTCGCGGCGCCATCGCTACCTTCACCGGAGCGCATCGCATCAAGCGCACGGCGTGCCAGTGCGCGTATCGACACCGTGCCGAAACGCAGATGCACCGACAGGTAGGACGGTCCGTCGCGCGCGGGAAAGTCGCGGTCGGCGGCATAGTGCTTCATCCGGCCGGCGAACGCATCCAGCAGTTGCTGCCCGCCTTGCATGCCCGTCGGCAATCCCAGTTCCGACAGATTGGTCGGCTCGAATCCGAGGTCCGCCAGCGACGGCATGTGACACATGTCGTCCGGAACGTGGGCAAGATTTGCCCGATAGGCATCGATTTCGCGAGCCTGCAGATAAGACTCGGCGTAACCGGCGTGCAGCTTGTTCAGCCAGGCCTTCTTGTACGGTGTGAACACCGAAAACGGTTTCCCGCTTTGCGACAACACCTCGTCCTGTTCCAGGATGACCTGGTCCTTGAAGGTGCAAAAGCGGCGGCCGTCAGCCGCCAGTGCATCGGCCACGTGCGCATCTCGCAGCGCTGCCTGCGGCTCATAGTCGCGGTTGGCGAACACCGCGTCGACGCCAAGCTCCGCGGCAAGCGCGGGAATGACCAGCTTCGCATCATCGTGGCGCACGATCAGGTTGCCGCCGAACGCGCGCAGTTCGTGCGCCAGTTCCAGCAGGCTGACATGGATGAATTCGACGCGGCGGTCCGCCCTCGGCAGTGGCGCCAGAATCGCGCGGTCGAAGATAAAGGCGCAATAGACCTGCTTGCTGCGCGTCAATGCCTGGTGCAGTGCCGCATGGTCGAAGCTGCGCAGGTCGCGGCGAAACCAGACCAGTGTTGTGTTGAAGTCGGTCATTCTTTCGTTCCCGTTCCGGCGCTCGGCCCTGTGGGCAAACGCCGCCGTTTTGCGCTGAAAATTCGGGCAAAACTGATAAAATACCGGCCATGGCGAAGCAACGTAAGACCAGTCCCTCTTCCAATGATCCCGGTTCACCCTGGGAATCCCTCGATTTTACCGATGCGGATGCGCCGCGCGATGAATTGAATCTCGCCGACCACTTTCTGATTGCGATGCCGGCGATGGCCGATCCGGTCTTCGGCGGCACGGTCGTCTACCTGTGCGAGCACAATGCCAATGGCGCGCTGGGCGTGATCATCAACAAGCCGACCGACATGACCGTCGACGTGCTGCTGGACCGCATCGACCTCAAACTTGAAATCGCGCCCGATGTGCTGACGCCTTCCACGCTGCTGGAGAAATCGCCGGTGATGTTCGGCGGCCCGGTGCAGTCGGACCGCGGCTTCGTGCTGCATGCGCCCTACGGCGACTTTTCTTCCACCATGCCGGTGACCGACGAGATTGCATTGACGACGTCCAAGGACATTCTCGAAGCGGTGGCCGTCGGCCGCGCGCCGTCGCGCATGCTGGTCAGCCTGGGCTGCTCCGGCTGGGGCGCGGGCCAGCTCGAGGACGAAATTACGCGCAACGGCTGGCTGACGGTGCGTGCCGATGCCGACATCATGTTCGACCTGCCGCTGGAGCAGCGTTTCGCCGCGGCGCTCAAACTGCTGGGCATCGATTCAACCATGCTGAGCGGCGAGGCCGGCCATGCCTGACGCCTGTCTGCCGATGCGAGCTGCGCGCTAGTGGAAACGGTGCTGGCCTTCGACTTTGGCCTGAAACGCATCGGCGTCGCCGTCGGCAATACGATATTGAAGCAGGCACAGCCGCTGACCATCATTCACGACGCGACCAACGACGCGCGCTTCGCCGCCATCGAGACCTTGATCAGGGAATGGCAGCCGGCGCTGTGCGTGGTCGGGCTGCCCCGTCATCCGGACGGCGCCGAGCACGAGATGAGCTTGCGCTGCCGCCGCTTTGCCAATCAATTGCATGGCCGCTTCGATGTGGCAACGGTGCTGGTGGACGAACGCTATTCGTCCGCAGTGATTTCCCATCAACGCGGCGACCGGATCGACGATCGGGCCGCCGCGATCATTCTTCAACAATACTTCGATGACACATCCGAATCCTGAACTCGACGCCGAAGCGCTGTACCGGACGCTGGCAGAGCAAGTCAAATCCGGACTGTCCAGGGCGGAAAACGTCGGCATTGTCGGCATCCATTCCGGCGGCGCCTGGCTGGCGGAACGCCTGGCGGCCGAATTGCAGCTGAACGAGCGGCTCGGCTTCATCGACGTCTCCTTCCATCGCGACGATTACGCGGAGAAGGGCTTGCGCGCCGATGTGAAGCCGACGCAGATTCCCTTCGATGTCGAAGGCGCGACCATTCTGCTGGTGGATGACGTGCTGTACACCGGCCGCACCACGCGCGCCGCGATCAACGAATTGTTCGACTACGGCCGCCCGGCACGCATCATGCTGGCTGCGCTGGTCGATCGCGGCGAGCGCGAACTGCCAATTGCGGCCGACTTTGTCGCGCAAACCATCACGATGCCGTACGGCGAATCCCTACTTCTCGAACGGGCCGACGACGGCCGCTTTTCTCTGACGGTGGAGCATGCATAATCCGCAACTGAACAAAAACGGGGAGCTGCAGCACTTGCTCACCATCGAAGGGCTGCCAAAAGCCAACATCACGCACATCCTCGACACCGCCTCGTCCTTCGTCAGCATCGGCGACCGCGAAGTGAAGAAGGTGCCGCTGATGCGCGGCAAGAGCGTATTCAACCTGTTCTTCGAAAACTCCACCCGCACCCGCACCACCTTCGAGATCGCGGCCAAGCGCCTGTCGGCCGACGTCATCAACCTGAACATCGCCGCCTCCAGTTCGAGCAAGGGCGAGTCGCTGCTCGATACCATCGACAATCTGTCGGCAATGCATGCCGACATGTTCGTGGTGCGCCATTCGCAATCCGGCGCGCCTTACCTGATCGCCAAGCACCTGACGGACACCAAGCAGTCGCACGTGCACGTGGTCAATGCGGGCGACGGCCGCCATGCGCATCCGACGCAGGGCCTGCTCGACATGTACACGATCCGGCACTACAAGCAGGATTTCAGCAATCTCAGAGTGGCGATCGTCGGCGACATCCTGCACAGCCGCGTCGCCCGCTCCGATATCCACGCATTGACTACGCTCGGCGTGCCGGAAGTGCGTGCGATCGGCCCGCGCACCTTGCTGCCGAGCGGACTGGAACAGATGGGCGTACGCGTGTTCACCGACATCAACCAGGGCTTGAAAGACGTCGACGTCATCATCATGCTGCGTCTGCAGAACGAGCGCATGAGCGGTGCCTTGCTGCCATCCGCGCAGGAATTCTTCAAGAGCTACGGATTGACAAAGGAAAGGCTGGCGCTGGCAAAGCCGGACGCGATCGTCATGCATCCCGGTCCGATGAATCGCGGCGTCGAGATCGATTCCGCCGTGGCCGACGGTACGCAGGCGGTGATTCTGCCCCAGGTGACGTTCGGCATCGCGGTGCGCATGGCAGTGATGAGTATTCTGGCGGGAAATTAAAACAAGATGAACATCCACATCAAGAACGGCCGCGTCATCGATCCGGCCAACGGCGTCGATGCGAAGCAGGACGTCTACATCGTCAATGGAAAAATCGCCGCGCTCGGCAAGGCGCCTGACGGCTTCAGCGCCGACAAGAGCATCGATGCGAGCGGCCTGATCGTGGCGCCTGGTCTGGTCGACCTCAGCGCGCGCCTGCGCGAGCCGGGTTACGAATACAAGGCGACGCTGGAATCGGAAATGCAGGCGGCGGTGCAGGGCGGCGTCACCAGCCTCGTGTGTCCGCCGGATACCGATCCGGTGCTGGACGAGCCAGGCCTGGTCGAGATGCTGAAGCATCGAGCCAAATCGCTGAACCAGGCGAATGTCTACCCGCTTGGCGCGCTGACCGCAGGATTGAAGGGCGAGGCACTTACCGAAATGGCAGAGTTGACTGATGCAGGCTGCATCGCCTTCTCGCAGGCGGATCAGCCGATTCTCGATACCACGGTGCTGCTGCGCGCGATGCAATACGCGCAGACTTTCGGTTTCAGCGTCTGGCTGCGTCCGCAAGACCCGCATATCGGCCGCAACGGCGTCGCGCATAGCGGTCCGGTGGCATCGCGCCTCGGTCTGTCCGGCGTGTCGCCGATGTCGGAGACGCTGGCGCTGCACACGATACTGGAACTCGTGCGCGCGACCGGTGCGCGCGTGCACCTCTGCCGCCTGTCGAGCGCCGCGGGCATCGAGCTGGTGCGCGCGGCCAAGAAGGAAGGCCTGCCTGTGACTTGCGATGTCGGCGCCCATCATGTGCATCTCACCGAAATCGACATCGGCTTCTTCGATTCCAATGCCCGTCTGACGCCGCCGCTGCGCGGCCAGCGCGATCGCGACGCCATCCGCCAGGGGCTGCTGGACGGCACCATCGACGCGATCTGCTCGGACCACACGCCGGTCGACGACGATGAAAAAATGCTGCCGTTCGGCGAAGCATCGGCCGGCGCTACCGGACTCGAACTGCTGCTGTCGCTGGCGCTGAAGTGGGCGGAAGACTCGCGCAAGGAAGTCGATGTGCCGCGCGCGTTGGCCAAGATCACATCGGAAGCGGCCCGCATTGCGGGCCTGCCTTCCGGCCGGCTGTCAGTCGGCAGCGTCGCCGACGTCTGCCTGTTCGATCCGGCTGCGCGCTGGACCGTGGCTGCCGGCGCGCTGGCCAGCCAGGGCAAGCACACGCCTTTCCTCGGTTACGAACTGAGCGGTCAGGTCCGGACCACCATCGTGGCGGGACACATTGCATTCCAGCGATAACGCGATGACGGAAGCGGTACGCGTGGTGCCGCATGCCGGACGCCTGTCGACCACAATCCGCTTTGTGCGCGTGGTGCTGCATCTTCTGCGCGGTCTGGCGATCAGCGCCTTCATCTTCCCATGGGCGAATGCCGCGCAGCGCGAGCGATGCGTGCGCCGCTGGTCGGCCGGCCTGCTCGCTATCCTGCATGTGAGCGTCCGTGCAATGCCGGACGGCGCGACATTTCCGGCGCAAGCCGCGCTGGTCGTCGCCAACCACATTTCGTGGCTCGATATCTTCGTCATCAACGCGCTGCAACCGTGCCGCTTCGTCGCGAAGGCGGATATCCGCGGCTGGCCGGTATTGGGCTGGCTTTGCGCAAAATCCGGCACCATCTTCATCGCGCGCGGCAAACAGCGCGAGGTGCGGCGGGTGTACCAGGGCCTGGTCGGCAGCCTGCAAGCGGGTGAACGCATCGCCTTCTTCCCGGAAGGGACGACGGCGGCGCAAGGAACGCTGCTGCCATTTCACGCCAACCTGTTTGAAGCCGCGATCGAAGCGAAGGTGCCGGTGCAGCCATGCGCAATGCGCTATCTGAACAGCAGTGGCGAGCTGCATCGCGCAGCCGACTTCGTCGGCGATACCAGTTTTGTCGACAGTCTGAGGATGATCCTGGCAGGCGGCCCGATGACGGCGGAGATCCAGATCCTGCCGGTGATTTCCGCCGAAGCGGCGCATCGCCGCGAGCTGGCCGTGCAG
>DATMTZ010000274.1:0-5777 GCA_035563975.1 Oxalicibacterium sp.
TTTTCTTTTGTGCGGCCTCAGGAAGGATGATCCGCGGGCGGCTGCTTTACATGCGGCAGCGTAATACGCGCGATCGCGAACGCCACGAGCGCACAGATCGCGATACCGATCACCATCGGCCGTGCCGTGCCATTTGCGAAGGGACCGATCACCGCCATCACTACCGCGCCGGTCACGAACTGCAGCGTGCCCATCAGCGCCGATGCGGTGCCGGCAATTTCACCGTGCTCTTCCAGCGATAACACCGCCGTGGTCGGCACCACCAGGCCGAGAAAACCGTAGCCGATGAACAGCATCGCCAGCATGACGTCGAGCCGTTCGACACCGGCCAGGTTGACCAGCATCAGCGCCGCCATCATCGCGGCATAGCCGGCGACCGCCCATTTGACGACCGGCACCAGCCCGAAGCGCTTGCCGAGATGGCCGGTGAATTGCGATACGCCGATGAAGGAAGCCGCGTTGGCGGAAAATGCCAGGCTGTATTCGCGCGGCGTCAGGCCGTAGTGATTGATCAGCACGAAAGACGAATTGGCGAGATAGGCAAAGAAGCTCGCCACGCCAAATGCACCAATGAAAACCAGGCCGAGGAAGCGCCAATCCGTGCACAGGAAACCGTAAGCCTTGATGGCGCCCAGCACGCTGCTGCCGGCGCGTTGATCGGCCGGCCGTGTTTCCGGCTGCGCGGTGCCGAGCAGGAATAGCGCGAGTACCGCCGCGATCGCTACCGCCCAGAACACGCTGCGCCAGCCGGCCCATTCGATCAGGAAACTGCCGGCCAGCGGCGCCAGGATGGGTGAGACGCTGAACACCAGCATCAACAGGGACATCAGGCGCGCCGCATCGTTGCCGGTATGCAGGTCGCGCACGATCGCGCGCGGAATCACCATGCCCGCGGCCGCGCCCAAGCCTTGCAGGAAACGCAGCACGATCAGCACTTCGATATTCGGCGCCAGCGCGCAGCCGACACTGCACAGGGCAAACAGTGCCAGCCCGAAATACAGCGGCAGCTTGCGCCCGAACATGTCCGACACCGGGCCATACAGCATCTGGCCGATGCCGAGCGAAATGAAGAAGGCCATCAGGCTGGCCTGCACCGCGCCGGTCTGCGCCGCCAGGCTGACGCCGATCGAAGGCAGCGCAGGCAGATACATGTCGATCGCGAAGGGGCCGATCGCCGACAGCAAGCCGAGTACCAGCGCCGTTTTGAAAAAGGATTTATGCATTCACGTGGCCGTAACGGGAAGGCCGCTATTGTACGGCGCAACGAGAAGATGCGCTGTAGCCAACATCGCAACGCGCGCATGCCGCGAACGATCTGCGATACTTTCAACGACACAGCAGGATTCATGACACATTCTTTGCAGCAGCGCTACGGCAAGGTCCCGCAGGTCACGCTGCTTTTCTGGGCCATCAAGATCGCGGCGACCACGCTGGGAGAAACCGGCGGCGATGCCGTGTCCATGTCGATGCAGCTCGGCTACCTGGCCGGCACCGGCATCTTTGCATTGGCCTTTCTGCTGGCCGTCGCCGCGCAAATCCGCGCGACGCGCTTTCGTCGGGGCCTGTACTGGCTAACCGTCATCGCCACCACGACCGTGGGCACCACGCTGGCCGATTTTGCCGACCGTTCGCTCGGCATCGGCTACGCCGGCGGCACCGCGCTGCTGGCCGCCTTGCTGCTGATGTCGCTGGGACTCTGGTACAGGGCGACCGGCTCGGTCGCAGTCGAGCATGTCGATACGCCGCGGACAGAACGGTATTACTGGATCACCATCATGTGTTCACAAACGCTGGGCACCGCGCTCGGCGACTGGACTGCCGATTCGGCTGGACTCGGTTACGGCGGTGCAGCGCTGGTGTTCGGCGCGCTGTTGCTGCTGGTGGCAGGCTGCTATTTTTTCACTCGCATCTCGCGCACCGCGCTGTTCTGGGCGGCTTTCGTCCTGACGCGCCCGCTGGGCGCCGTGGTGGGAGATTTTCTCGACAAGCCGCTGGATGCGGGAGGGTTGGCATTGAGCCGCTACACCGCCTCGCTGGTGCTCGCCGTATTCATCGCCGCCTGCGTGCTGCTGCTCCGGCAACGCCCGGCTGTCCGATCGCACTGAAGCGCCGTGGCATCGGTAGCGCTATTTCACTTCATGCAGCGCCAGTCCGCCGAAGGATGTCCACGCGGAAAATACGCGCTCCAGCCCGGGCGCCATCCCGGCCAGCGCTGCAGGGTCGCGATGAAAACCGGTCGCGCCGCCGCCCTGTTTGCGGCTGGCGGCAGCGCGATACGCGGCCCCATCGGGATTGGTTTGCGGAGATTTCAGCAGAACTGGAATGCTGTCGATTTTTTGCGCACTGGTTCACGGCAAGAAAGGGAAGGCCACGCGGTTCGACGTACTGTTCCCCGTCGCCGAGCAAGCGCCACGGAAGCCGCTGTTAGCCGGCCGGCGGCTCACAGACCGGCGTGTCAGCGGCGCTCAGTCTGCAATACGCTGCTGTCCGGCAGCGGCCATTCGAGGCGCTGCCTCGCGGCAGCCATGCGGAAAAATTCTAAGGCCGTTACCGGAGGACTGAAGTGATAGCCCTGGATTTCATCGCAGTTCTGCTGCGCGAGATAGCTCAGCTGCGCCACGTCTTCCACGCCTTCCGCCACGACCTTCAGTTGAAGATTATGCGCCAGTCCAATGATGGAGGCGACGATCAGTCTGTCGTCCTGGTCGTCGACAATGTCGCGTACGAAGGACTGGTCGATCTTCAGCGCACTGATCGGGAAGCGTTTCAGATAGGCCAGGCTTGAATAGCCGGTGCCAAAATCGTCGATCGACAGTTTGACGCCCAGCGCGCGCAAGCGGCCGAGGATCAGGATCGCTTCCTCGACGTCATCCATGATCATGCTTTCGGTCAGCTCGAGTTCGAGGCATTCGGCCGGCAAGCCGGTTTCCGCCAGCGTGGCGGCCACCGTCTCGACGAAATCCGGTTCGCCGAATTGCCTGGTCGAGACGTTCACCGCGACCACGCTTGCCGCAACGCCATCGCGCCGCCATGCCGCCTGTTGCGCACAGGCGCTGCGCAAGACCCATGTCCCGATCGGCACGATCAAGCCGGTTTCTTCCGCGATGCCGATGAAATGCGCCGGCGCGATCATGCCCCGCGACCCGTGATTCCAGCGCAGCAGCGCCTCCGAGCCGACAATGTGCCCGGTCTTAAGGTCGACGCGCGGCTGGTAGTGCAATACGAATTCATGTGTCCCCAGCGCCTGCCGCAGATCGAATTCCAGCGCAAGCCGCGCGTGATTCTCGACAGTCATGCGCTCGTCATAGAAGCGGAAATTGTTGCGGCCGGTCTGCTTGGCGCGGTACATCGCGATGTCGGCCCGTTCGATCAGGGTCAGGCCGTCCGCTCCCTGGGCTGGATGCAAGGCGATGCCGATGCTGCAGGTGACCGTAAACTGCTCGCCCGAGATATCGAATGGCCGCGTCAGCAAGGCCATCAGCGACGATGCAGAAGACGTCACCCGCGTCGGATTGCTCGCGCCAGACAGCAACAGGATGAATTCATCTCCCCCTAATCGACCGACTGTGTCGCATTCGGCAAATTCGCGCAGGCGCGCAGCGATTGCCTGCAGCAGCAGATCACCGATCCGGTGACCGAAGTTGTCGTTGACATGCTTGAAACGATCGATATCGACGAACAGCACCGCCGCCGGCACGTTGCCGCTTTCGATATGTGCAATCCGTTCTTCCAGTCCATGGCGATTCATCAGGCCGGTCAGACTGTCGAAACGCGCCTGGTACAGCAGGCGCTGCTCGCGCTCCTCGATCTGGATCGCGACGGCGATGCGGTTCGCCAGTTCCGCCAGTTCAGCCATCGTTTCTTCGTTTAATGCGCGCGCATCGTTCCACGCCAGGCACAGAATGCCGCACACGCGCCCGCGCCACAGCAGTGCGATGCGCCAGTTGTGTGCAAAAGCGGCCGGCAGAAAGGAGGGCGGTGCGGCGTCCAGCAGCCCAAGCGGGTGCTGGACCAGCATGTCCGCTTCACGACTTGGCGCCGGCGCCGCATTTTCCCGGGCCGGCGTACCGGCGCCGTGCTGAACGAACAGCCGATCGTTTTCGCGTTCATTGCCGGCATAGCGCAAGACATACAAGTCGGCATCAGGCACGATTTGGCGCATCGCATCGCCGATCTTGGCAATCAGATGCGGCAGATCGAGCTGTTCGCGCATGTCGCGGTCGATCGCGGACAGCGTCTGCAGCGTGGACAACTGTCGCCTGATGCGCGCCGACATGGCGTTGACGGCGCTCGCAAGATCGCCGAACTCGTCGCGCGAATCAGTGCGAATGTCGTCATAGTTGCCAGCCGCAATGCGGCGCGTGCCGTCTATCAGCCTTTCGAGCGGCCCCATCGTGCGGCGAATCTGAATCAGACTGAGCAACATGATCAGCAGCACGCCACAGCCTGCCACCGCAAGATAAAGATTGAAAAAGTCGGAATGCGCCCGTCGCGGCGGGAAACGACGTACGGCGACTACCTTCCACGGCGCGATGCCGAAGGACGGATCCAGCGACAACTCCCATTCGCCGCGCAGCTTGTCGTCGTCGCTTCCCGTTTCATCGGGATAGGCGCAATGCAGCTGCACGCCTTTGCTGTAGATGCAGATGTTATAGGCTGCATCGACGTCCTCGGATGCACCCCACAGATAGCGTGGATTCACATGCGCGGCCAGCAGATTGCCGCGTCGATGCGGCATGGCTGCCGCCATCATGATGTCAGCCGCTTTCGCTGGGCCGCCTCCATGCACCATCAATGCGGGATCGCGCCCCGCAGAATCGGCCATCGCTCGTTTCCATTGCTGCGCCTGGCCGGCATCGATGTGTTCAAGTGATCGGAATATCGGCACATCGGCATTGAGCAACCATTCTCGCTCGCCTTTTTTCGCCATGTTTTCCAGCACGGTACGGACAAACAGCAGGCGGCTGTACAGCGCCATGCCGTAGGCGCGGCTGGCGCCGACCAGTTCGTCCTGCTGCTGCTCCAGCGTCACGCGCGAGACATCGCGGTAAGTCAGAAAAGCGAGGAGGGAGGTCGGCAGCAAGGCGGCAACCAGAAACAGCGTCGCGATTCTTCTCGCTACCCGGCTGCGCAGGAATTTGCCGTCTATTCGCATACGTTCAGAATTTCGCAGCAAGGTCGATGAAGCGGCCGTCATTGGCGCGAATAACATCGTCCAGACTGTCCCGGTTTGACACCTGCGGCTTGGTGACGCCGTCCTTGCCGAGGCTGTACAGATCAAAGTCGGAATTCAGCGGATTGAGCTGCCGGTCCTTGCGCGCCTTGCCGTGACCGTTGACCGAGGTGAGATCCACGTAGACATAAGGCCGCCCCCAGGGATCAGCGGCGGGCGCGCCGATTTCGGCCAGGCTTGCAGGATACGCGTGCGCGTCCTGCCAATAAAGGCCGATTTTGCCGGACATGACGGCAATGTCGGTGATCGCCTGGCTGACTCGCACACGTTCACGATAATCCTGATACCGGGAAATGGCGACGCCGGCCAGGATGCCGACGATGGCAATCGCCAGCATCAATTCAATCAGGGTCAGGCCCCGGGCCTGGGGCGCGAACTGCGATATGGACATGCGACGCAACATAAACATCCTTGAGTACCTGAAATTGCGGCGCGGAAACTTTCATCAATTCTCACACACAGTGCAAACGGTGCGCAAGACCGTGCGCATGAAGCTGCGGTAGATCGTTGATGCAGGAGAGACCGGGAGGCGGTACAGGAATTC
>DATMTZ010000275.1:0-4464 GCA_035563975.1 Oxalicibacterium sp.
GATGACCTTGCTGCGCGGCCTCGGCGTGTCGGAACTGACCGCGCCGGAACTGACCGGCGAATGGGAATACAAGCTCTCGCAAATCGAACGCGGCAACATCAGCCGCGAAGAATTCATGCGCGAGATCGCGCAAATGGCGCAGATCATCGTCAAGCGCGCCAAGGAATACGACAACGAAACGATTCCCGGCGATTACGCCACGCTGAAAACGCCGTGCCCCAATTGCGGCAGCGTGGTGAAGGAAAACTATCGCCGCTTCGCCTGCACCAAGTGCGAATTTTCGATGACGAAAACGCCAGGCAGCCGCCAGTTCGAGGTGGCCGAGGTTGAAGAGCTGCTGGCGAACCGGACCATCGGCCCGCTGCAAGGCTTCCGCTCGAAGATGGGGCGCCCGTTCGCCGCCGTGCTGAAGATCGTGCGCGACGAAGACATCAACAACTTCAAACTGGAATTCGATTTCGGCCAGAGCAACGACGACGAGAACGCCGAAGCGATGGATTTCAGCGAGCAGACCTCGCTCGGCCCTTGTCCGAAATGTGGCGGCGGCGTGTATGAACTGCCGCTGTCCTATGTCTGCGAAAATTCGGTGGCGAAACCGAAAACCTGCGACTTCCGCAGCGGCCGCATCATCCTGCAACAGGAGATCCTGCCGGAGCAGATGCGCAAGCTGCTCAACGATGGCAGGACCGACCTGCTGCCCGGCTTCATCTCGCAACGCACGCGCCGCGCGTTCAAGGCTTTCCTCGTGAAGGGCAAGGATGGCAAGGTGAGTTTCGAATTCGAGCCGCGCAAGGAAAAAGCGCCGGCGAAAGGGAAGGCGGCCGCTGCTGTGGAAGCCACGGCCGATGCGGCCGAGGCCGCACCGACGAAGGCAGTGGCAAAGAAAGCGGACAAGCCCGCCGCGAAAAAAGTCGCTGCCAAGAAGAAGACCGCTGCAAAAAAAGCGGCATAGAAGGTCCGCGAGCCCCGATCAAACGATCTCCGGCAATAAAAATCCCGAGGCATTGCTTCGGGATTTTTTATTGCCATTCCACGCTACTGCGGGCAGGCATGCGCCAGGACCAGGTTATCACTGCACGTCCATGCCCTCGAGCGCCAGCAGGAAGCGCTTGCGCTCAAGCCCGCCTGCATAGCCGGTTACGGCACCCGAGCTTCCGATCACGCGGTGGCAAGGCACGATGATCGATACCGGATTCCTGCCGATTGCGGCGCCGACCGCGCGCAATGCCTTTGGATTTCCCAGTCGTTGCGCATGCGCGGCATAACTGACGCTTTTGCCGAAAGGGATCGCGTTCAGCTCTTGCCATACCGCGCGCTGAAACGGCGTTCCCGCCAAATCGAGCGGCACGTCGAATGCGGTCCGCTTACCCGCGAAATATTCGTCCAGCTGTCTTGCCGTTTCGGCCAGATGCCGCGCCGCATGCGGCGATGCATCGGCTTCCTGCCAGCCTTCCTTGCCCTTGAAATGCCTGTGCTCTTCGAAATAGACCCCGCATACGCCCGCATCGGTTGCCGCGATCAGCAATGTCCCGACCGGGCTTGCATGTTCAACGTAGTAAATCATGTCGCTCTCCTTGCCGTTGCCAGCGAAGAATGAATCAAGTCAATGAATGCCACAGCAGCAGCGCCGCATACGCCCGCCATGGCGACCAGTGCGCAGCGCGCGCAAGCAGTTGTCGTTCCGTCAGGCGCACACCCTCCTTCGCCTCGGCAGCAGCCTTCTGCAAACCGAGATCGCCGGCAGGAAACGCGTCGGGAAAACGCAAGGCGCGCATCGCGATGTATTGCGCAGTCCACTCGCCGACGCCCTGTACGGCCCGCAAAGCCGCGACTGCCGCCTCCAGCGTCATGCCGGGCGCCACGTCCAAACCGCCTGCCGCCGCAAATACCGCCAGATTGCGGACCGCCGCCGCGCGTGCAGCCGGCATGCCGATCGCCGCGATCTCGGCCGCCGATAAATCGGCCAGGCGCTGCGGCGTCGGAAAATGATGGCTCACGCCGGAGAACGGCGCGTCGATGCCATCGCCGAAGGCGCGCACCAGCCGGCCGGACAAGGTGGTCGCACCGGCGACGCTGATCTGCTGACCCAGCACGGTGCGGATGGCAAGTTCGAATACATCGAAGGCGCCAGGCACGCGCAAGCCGGGCGCCCGATCGATCTGCCGCGCCAGCAGTGGATCGGCCGACAGGTGCGCGGCGATCACCTCCGGATTGGCGTCCAGATCGAATTGCTGCCGCACGCGCGCCACCAGCGGCATCAGCACGTGCGCAAGCGCAGCGGGCAGCGACAGCTCCAGCTGGTGACGCTGCGGCAGATGCCTGACGCGCAGCCAGCCGCTTTCCTGCGCAAGACGCACGCTGCGCACGTAACAGCGCGCGCCATCATCTTGCACAAGCACTGCTTCCACGCCGGGTATCGCGCGTGCCGAAAGATAGGTCAGCAGCTGTTCCCACGCGAACGGCGGCCGGTAGGCCAGGCGCAAGGTGAGCGCGTCGCGCGCTGTCTCTTCTGCGGTTTCCGCCGCGCGCCGGATCGCGCCCGGCGCCATCCCGTAACGCGCCAGGAACAGCGCATTGAAACGGCGCACGCTGCCGAACCCTGCCGCAAACGCAATATCGCTCATGGCCAGCCGCGTTTCCTGCAGCAGCTTCTTGGCGAACAGCAGGCGCTGCGTCTGCGCCAGCTCGACGGGCGTGACGCCGAAATGCTGCAGCAGCACGCGCCGCAATTGCCGGGAAGACAAACCGACCTTGGCGGCCAGTTGCTCGGTATCGCCATCGTTCAGCGCGCCGGCCGCAATGCATTGCCATACGGCGTGCGCCAGATTCTGCTGCAGGGCATAAGGCGCCAGTTCCGGGCGGCAGCGCAGGCACGGACGAAAGCCGGCCGCCTCTGCCGCTGCGGCGCTGCTGAAAAATACGCAGGAGGATGCGCGCGGCGTCTTGACGCCGCACACCGGCCTGCAATAGATGCCGGTGGTCTTCACGCCGGTAAAGAACACGCCGTCGAAGCGGGCGTCTTTCGCTGCCAGCGCGCGATAGCAGCTGGCGGCGTCAAGCGCTGCGCTATTGTCCTGATCGAGGATGGCGTCGGTGTCCATGACGACGTTATACGCGCCGGCCCGTTGAGCGTCTAGCCGTTTTCGGACATGAGTATGAGGGAGCTTGAAACCGTGTTGGCGGTGCAGAAAACGCTACGCGGCGTGACGCGGCGCGAACACGATGATCGCCATGCCGGCCAGCGTCACCGCGACGCCGAGCACATCCCACACCGTAGGGCGCACGCTATCGACTAGCCATAGCCAGGCAAGCGCGACCGAAACATACACGCCGCCGTATGCGGCGTACACGCGGCCGCTGGCGTCCGGATGCAGGCTCAGCAGCCACGCAAACAACGCGAGGCTGCATGCGGCGGGAATCAGCAGCCAGGCAGAAGCAGATTGCCGCAGCCACAAATACGGAAGATAGCAGCCGACGATTTCCGCAATCGCGGTAAGTAGATAGAGGGCAAGCGTCTTGATCTCGAACATGGTTTTTTTGCGTCAAGAATGCGGCAACTGCAATTCCCATTGCCAGACAGGCCCGTCATCGGCTTCGCTGCGTTCACCGGCAAACTGGAAGCCGAATTTCCGCAGGATCGCATTTGACGCATTTTCTTCGTTCGCGGTACGCGCGACGATGATCAATGTCCTTTGCCGTTGCGGCAATGCATTGCGCGCGATGCGCAGCAATTCGCGCACCATCTCGGTGGCGATGCCCCTGCCTTCGAACGCAGGAAACGTCAGATAGCCGATCTCGACGCTGCTGCACTGCGCATCCGCATCCACAGGCGCCGACTTGAACGCGCATGCGCCGACCAGGCGCTGATCGTGCGTCACGAGATAACCGATCCACGGCGGCGCAAATCCGGCCGAACGGTACAGCGACAGCGTCGCCTTGCATACCTGCCTCGCGACTTCATCCAAGCGGCCAACGCCCTCTTCAGGAAAGCCCTGTTCATCGATCGCGATCAGTCGGACGTGCATCAGGCGCGCTTCGCTGCAATGGCGTTACCGGCACGGCTGACTGCCGGCCGTCCGAGATGGCGCGAAATGAATTGGCCCGCATCGACAACCGCGTCGAAGTCAATGCCTGTCTCGATGCCAAGGCCGCGCATCATGTACAGCACGTCTTCCGTCGCGACATTACCGGTCGCGCCTTTCGCATACGGACAACCGCCGAGGCCGGCGACCGATGCGTGGAAAATCGTGATGCCGACTTCGAGGCTGGCGTAGATGTTGGCGAGCGCCTGGCCGTAGGTATCGTGAAAATGCCCCGACAAGCGCTCGATGGGAAATTCTTCGGCGGCACGCTGCATGATTGCCTGGACATGGCGCGGCGTGGCGACGCCGATGGTGTCGGCGATATCGATTTCATCACAGCCGAGATCGCGCAATCGCTGCACCACATCGACCACGCTGTCCG
>DATMTZ010000276.1:0-2455 GCA_035563975.1 Oxalicibacterium sp.
TGTGGCGCTACGCGTGGCTCGACGATGCGCGGCGTGTCATGCGCGGCGCGCACCGCTGGGAGAACGTGAAGGAATTGGCGCGCGCCCTGTACCGCGCCCGCCTGTTCGAGCGCTTTCTGGTCGAGCAGGTTCGGTACGCGAACAAGAAAATCGACATCGTTTATTTTTACTGGATGTTCCCGGAAATCGCGGGAGCGATCCGTTTCCGGAATGTGTACCAGCCCTCGCTCAAGGTGGTGTCGCGAGCCCATCGCGGCGACTTGTACGAGGACAAGCGCAGCGGTGGCTATGCAGGCTTGCGGCAGGGGGTACTGGCCGGGATCGACGCTGTCTTCAGCATCTCCGAGCATGGCCGGGCCTACGTGGCGCGCGAGCATCCGGCGGCGGCTCGCAAGTGCTTCACCGCGCGCCTCGGCGTGGATGACCCCGGGTTCAAGAACGCGCAGCCGCACGAGGAAGCGCTCTCCGTCGTCTCGTGTTCCTTCGTCGTCGAGGAGAAGCGCCTGCATCTCATCGTCGATGCGATTGCGCACCTGCTGGAGGCAGCACCATCGCTCAGTGTCCGGTGGACCCATATCGGGGACGGCGGGCTGTTCGAGGAGTTACAGGCATACGCCCAGTCGAAGCTGGGAGGAAGGCGCGCCGAGGTCGTGTTTACGGGCTACCTTGCGCAGGAAGACGTGATGAAGCTGTACCGGGAGCAAACCTTTGATGTGTTCATCAACGTCAGTTCGAGCGAAGGGATCCCTGTCAGTCTCATGGAGGCGAGTTCGGTCGGCATTCCGATGGTGGCAACCGACGTCGGCGGCAACAGCGAAATCGTCAATGAAAGGAATGGCATCCTGATCCCGGCAGATCCGGACGTCGCGACCATCGCCAGTGCGCTTGCGCGCTTCCGCGACAGGGCGTCGGCTTTGGCATACCGGACGCGTGCGCGCGCCGATTGGCAGGAAAAATATAGCGCCGCCCACAATTACCCGCAGTTCGGCCAATCCCTGGTCGACATCGCATCCCGTCCCTGAATGCGCGCGCCGCGCCGTCCGCGGGCTTCAATCGGCGCGAAAGGTCGGGGCGACGGGCGTGCGGGCAGGGCGCTGCAGCAGCATGCGCTTGAGCAGCCGCCGAATCTGGTAAGTGTGCGATTCGAACAGCCGGTATGACAAATAGGCACCCACAAGCAATGTGGCCAGCATGGCCAGATAGAGCGCGAAGTGCAGCGGCTCGTGCGGCGACAGCTCGCGTAGCCCCCAGCGCTTCAATGTCCAATGCTGCAGCAGGCCGATCAGCGGCACGTGCAGGACATAGAGGCTGAAGGAGAATTCCGCGAAAAAGCTGCCGATCCTGGTCAGGCGGGACCGCAGCCTGGACGTTGCGGCGGCCTTGAATTGCAGGCTCGACAAAAGCACCAGGAACACCAGGCTGCACCCGAGGTCCGGCAGCAGGTTGGCAAGGGTGAACGCGTTCATGTCGCCGGTCAGCCGATAATACGCCCACAGCGCGGCGACCAGTATCAGCCAGCCCGTACGCTGCCCGGTGCTGCACTCGATCCTGATCCGCGAAAACGCCACGCCCAGCAACCAGATCACGAAGTAGCCGACGATCGCGGCAGGCAACAGGGCTGCCAGCACGAGAAGCGTAGCACCGCACGCTACGCGCAGGGCGCGGCCGCGCGCGCGCAACAGCACGACCAGGAGCGGAAACAGGATGTAATACCAGGTCTCGTTGGCGAGGCTCCAGAGTGGGAAGTTGCCGCCGAACGCAGGCACGGCGATGGTCTGCAGGCCGACCAGGTTGGCGCCGAACACCACGGCGGAGTAATCGTTGGCAAGATGAAAATCGACGTCTTGCACATCCACGATCCCGGTGGCGAAGCCGAACAGCAGTGTCAGCACGAAGGTCGGCATCAGCACCGTCCACAGACGCGTTACACGGTCAATCGCATAGCTGGCTATCGCATCGGGCTGCCGGATCTTGTCGAGCAGGCTGCCCCCCACCAGCCAGCCACTGATGACGAAAAACACCAGTACCGCGTGGTGCGCAAAGCCGGTAGCGAACGTGAATCCTTTGAACCAGATCGATGGATCCACGACCGTTCGCATGCCCGGGTATACGTCCGCGCGCAGGTGCGCGGCGGCAACCTCGATAGCCGCCAGCCCGCGCAATAGCGAAATCACGACCGAATGCCAGCAGTCGTCGCCGGCCTGACTGTGTGCCTGGAATGTGATTCTCGGCATTTTATTGATTGCCATGATTCATTTCCTTTTGGGAGCTATGCGACTGGTTCTCTATCGGACGATATCGATGCCGGCAATTGGCGTTATTGATGCTGCATAAAGCTAAATCACATCAAAACACGAGAAAATACTCGGGCCCCAACTTTTTAAGTTCGCTCAATGGAATAGGAGAAAAATTCGATAAATAGTCGGATTAGTTACGATTGATGCTAATCAGTTTG
>DATMTZ010000277.1:0-3012 GCA_035563975.1 Oxalicibacterium sp.
TTTCCATATTGTTTTCCTCAAGCCGGGTACAGCGCGCCCAGCACGCGCAGCCCTTCCGCTCCGGTCACCACCGGCAGGTTGCCCGGTTCGCGTACCGTAAAGCGTTGCGCCAGCCAGCCGAAAGCCAGCGCCTCGATGTGGTTCGGTGCAATGCCGAGCGCGGCGGTCGAATCAACCACGATGTCCGGCTGATGCAGCTTCAGCGCGAAATGGATCAGCGTCATCAAATAGGCATTGTACGCGCCGCCGCCGCATACATAGACCGCCTTTGCGGCCGGCGCATAGTGACGGATCGCGTCGCTGATCGTGGTGGCGGTGAAGACCGTCAGGGTCGCCTGCACGTCGGCGCTGGCGACGTCTGGAAAATCGGCGAGTTTTTGCGCGAGCCAGGCTGGATGGAACAAGTCGCGGCCGGTGCTCTTTGGCGGCACCGCGGCGAGAAATGGCTCATCCCGCAACGCGGTCAGCAGCGCTGGATTGACCTTGCCGGTCTTCGCCCATTCGCCGCCTGCGTCGTAAGGCTGACCGTTGTGCTGCGCCATCCAGGCATCGAGCAACACATTGCCGGGACCGGTATCGAAACCGCTGACCGGACCGCCGGCACGGCGCGGCAGGATGCTGATGTTGGCGATGCCGCCGATGTTGACGACCACGCGGTCCTCGTCGGCGTCGCCGAACACGGCATGATGGAAGGCCGGCACCAGCGGTGCGCCTTGGCCGCCGGCTGCGATATCACGCATGCGGAAATCGGCGATCACGTCGATGCCGGTCAATTCCGCCAGCAGCGCCGGGTTGTTGGTTTGCCGCGTGTAGCCGAGCTCGGGGCGATGGCGAATGGTCTGGCCGTGCACGCCGATCGCCGTAACCGGCTCGCTGATATTGGCTTGCTCGAGCAGTGCTGCCACGCATTCGGCGTAATGGCGCGCGAGGCGGTTGGCGGCCTGCGCTTCGCGGTGGATTTCGTCGTCGCCGCTGGCTTGCAGTGCGGTCAGTTCGGCGCGCAAGTCGGCCGGAAACGGCACATATGCCGCTGCCAGCGTTTCCTGCAGCATGCCGCCGTCCGAAAAACTGGCGAGGACGCCGTCGACGCCGTCCAGGCTGGTGCCGGACATCAGGCCTATGTACAGGGAGCTGCCGCTATCTTCGGCGCCGGGGAAAAGAGAAGACATAAGAAAAGCCGTTGATCAGAATGCTTGATTGTAAATCACGCAAGACTGAAACAACGGCTTTCTGGGCGGCCGATTCGCGGGGACCGGCCGAAATTGGCCTTATCGCGAGGCGAGCTGGACCGTTTTGCTGTCCGGCATCAGCAACGCAAAACGATGCGCCATGCCGTCGGCGACGCCGCGGAAGCGCTGCATCTGCGACGCGGTCAGAGGTTGCGCGTTCGGAATGTCGACGGTCAGCGGATTGCGCGCCACATTGTTGATACGGAATTCGTAGTGCAGGTGCGGCCCGGTTGCCCAGCCCGTCATGCCGACGTAGCCGATGATCTGGCCCTGCGCGACTTTCGCACCCTGGCGGATATTCGGCGCGAAGCGGCTCATGTGGCCGTACACCGTGGAGTAATTCGACCAGTGCTTGATCATGATCACATTGCCGTAGCCGCGCTGCTGGCCCTTGAAGGTGATCGTGCCTTCGCCGGAAGCGCGGATCGGCGTGCCCATCGGCGCGGCGAAATCGACGCCCTTGTGCTGCTTCCACTGGCCCGAAATCGGGTGCTTGCGCATCGAGAAGCCCGAGGAAATCCGCGTGAATTGCAGCGGCGACTTCAGGAAGGCCTTTTTCAGCGACTTGCCGTCGAAGCCATAGTAGCCGCCGGACAGGCCGCTCTTCGGGTCTTCGAACCAGACTGATTGATAAGTCGCCGGGCCGTTCACGAACTCGCCTGCGAGCACGCGGCCGGAGCGCACGTACTGGCCGTTCTGCCAGAAGGTTTCGTAGACGACATTGAAGTGGTCGCCGCGCCTCAGGTCGGAGCCGAAATCGATTTCGGTCGAGAACATGTCGACGATCTGCATCGCCACGCTGTCCGGAATCTGTGCGGCATCGGTCGCGGCAAACAGCGAGGAGCGAATCTCGCCGGAGCGCATTTCGACGCGGCGTTCCAGCGCCGCGGCAGACTCCGTCGCGGTGAAATGGTCGCCTTCGCGCGCAATGGTCAGGTTCACCACGTTGCCGCTGTTGTCGGGGATGGTGCTGCTCAGGCGCTGCAGCGCGCCGGTATCGGACACTTCGGCGCTCAATTGGCGCCCTGCGCGCAATTGAATAATTGCGCGTGCGACCGGATCGGACTTGATGAAGGCCAGGGCGTCTGCGTCTTCCACGCCAAGCCGGCCGAGCAGCGTGCCCAGCGTATCGCCGGCGCGCACGCGCTCTTCGGCGACATAGCTCTGCTGCGCTGCATTGAGCGCGGCGATCTGCTCCGACAGTTTCGGCAGGGCGAGATTCTGCGCGATTGATTTGACCTGGATGTTTTCCGCGTCAGGCGCCATCGGCGCCACACCGGCGGCACCGAACGCGCACAGGGCCAGCGCCAGTGCGGAGACGGAAACGATGCGGGTTTTGCGCGACGAACCGAGGAAAAGTCTTTTGCTGCTTGAAGCTGTGCTCGAGAGGCTGCTCGGCAAGCTACTCAGTAATCTGTTTAACGAGAACATGCAATAAGCTAAAATCTGCTGCTTGTTCGTTTTCTCTTTCTTGTTGCTTTTATTGGTCTGGAACAGCAAGGGTTAACAGGAAAATTCGGTGAAATCCGGGGCCAACGACAAGAGGACTGCGAAAAATTTATCCGCGATTGTAACGGCTTCTGCTTTTCGATCTCCCGTTTTTTGCCAAAACTTTACAAAAATCTTTACCCATTTCCGCACAAGTTCTCGACATGGACGTTTCCCCTCTTAATCAATCCGCATCATTGCCGCTGTCCGACGCCGTCCAGGAGGCGCTGGCGGTCACGAAGCGCGGTGTCGAAGAGCTATTGATCGAAGCCGAATTCGCGCAGAAGCTGGCGCG
>DATMTZ010000278.1:0-4808 GCA_035563975.1 Oxalicibacterium sp.
TCCGGGATTCGCCTTCGATTGCTATAATCATTCATGCTCAAACAACGCACCATCAAGCAAGTCGTCAAGTCCACCGGCGTCGGTCTGCATTCCGGCACCAAGGTGGAGCTCACGCTGCGTCCTGCTCCCATCGACGCCGGCATCGTCTTTCGACGCGTCGACCTCGAACCCATCGTCGATCTTCCCGCGCGCGCGACCGATGTCGGCGATACGCGCATGGCGTCCACGCTCGCCCGCGAAGGCGCCAAGGTATCGACCGTTGAACACCTGATGTCGGCTTGCGCCGGCCTTGGCATCGACAATATGGTCGTCGACCTGACGGCGGAAGAAGTGCCGATCATGGACGGTTCCGCGTCATCCTTCGTGTTCCTGATGCAGCAGGCCGGTCTGGAAGAGCAGAACGCACCGAAGAAATTCATCCGCGTCAAAAAGGCGGTGGAAGTGCGGCAGGGCAGCGGCGACCGCGAAATCTGGGCGCGGCTCGAACCTTACGAAGGCTTCAAGCTGAAATTCTTCATCGAATTCAATCACCCGGCCGTCGATGGTACCGGCCAGACGGCGGAAATCGATTTCAGCATGGAGTCGTATGTAAAGGATGTGGCGCGCGCGCGCACCTTCGGCTTCATGCAGGACATGGAAACCTTGCGCGGCCTTGGCCTGATTCGCGGCGGTTCGCTGGAGAATGCGATCGTGATGGACGAATACCGCATCCTGAATTCCGATGGTCTGCGTTACGACAACGAATTCGTGCGCCACAAGATCCTGGATGCGATCGGCGACCTGTACCTGATCGGCCATCCGCTGCTGGCCAGTTACAACGCGCACAAGTCGGGCCATACGCTGAACAATCTGCTGGTCCGCGCGCTGCTGGAGCAGCCGGATGCCTACGATATCGTCAGCTTCGAAAAGATCGAATCGGCGCCTGCCGATTACGCGCGCCAGGCCGGGCTGGAGTGGGCGCTGAACTGAGCGCCCCAAGCAAGCAGTCGTTTTTTCTCTATTTACCCGGCGCGCCGATGATGGCGCGTCATTGCCTGCAGCGCATTCTTCAACGCCTGATTGCGCGGCGTATCGTCCAGCGCTTCGCTCAATTCCTCGAACGCCGAAATGGCGCGCGCCGGCAACACGGCTTTGCTGGAAGTTGTTGATTTTGCAGGTATTTTTCCAACTTGCACTTTCAAACGGATTGCGCTAACCTGCCAGCCCCGCTGCAGCAGTTGCTCCTGCAATTTCGGAAGCTGTTGTTTCAGGCGGGTCGCCAGCGCGGCATTCGGCACCGACAGCACCAGTTGCGCGGTTTCGAACTGAAGAACCGCGCAGTGCGCAAACATCGCAGGTAACAGGTTTGCACAATCTTTTTGCAGCGCCGCCATGCGTGTCACGGCGGGCAGCAGCGCCGCCATCTTGTCGTGCGCGCGCAAAAAATCCGCAGCGCCTTTCGCCGATGGGGGAGCGGAGGCAGTCTGCTGAAAAGGGATGAATGAGGATGGTCGCATCGTCATCAAACCTTATCACACCTCGTCGCACGGCGGCGGGACCAGGGAGTTGCGATGCAGATTATTTTGTTGCACCCTCGCTTGACGCATGCCAGGTCGGTCACGCTGACGCGTCGTCATCTGCTGCTCGTCTTCTTTTTCTTCTTTGTTTCGATGGTCGCCGGCGCGGCGCTGCTGTCGTACCTGCTATTCCGCAACGCGGCCGATCTCCCTTCCCCGCTGCGCGACATGGTGGGCTCGGTGAACCAGAACGACGAAGGCAAGAAGGAAAAATTCGTCAAAGAAAATCTCAATCTGATGGCGCGCAAGCTCGGCGAGATGCAGGCGCAGATGATCAGGCTCGATGCGCTCGGCGAGCGGGTGCAGGGCCTGGCCGGCGTCAAGCCGACTGAATTCAATTTCCATGAAACGCCGGGACGCGGCGGACCGGAAGTCAGCATGGACAGCAACAGCGGCCATGAACTGACGATGTCGGAGTTTCAGGGTTTGCTCAATACGATGGCGGCCGATCTCGATCATCGTTCGGACTATATGAACGTGGTGGAATCGGCGCTGATGGCTGACAAGATCCGCTCGCGCATGCTGCCGACCAGCCAGCCGGTGAATGTTGCCTACAACTCTTCCAGCTTCGGCGTGCGGCTCGACCCCTTTACCGGGCGTACGGCCATGCACGAGGGCATCGATTTCCCTGCCGCGGTCGGCACGCCGATTGTCGCGGCCGCCGGCGGTGTGGTGACGGTCGCCGAGTTTCACCCGCAGTACGGCAATCTGCTGGAAATCGATCATGGCAACGATCTGACCACGCGTTATGCGCATACCTCGCGCATCCTGGTGCACGTCGGCGACATCGTGCGGCGCGGCCAGCATGTGGCTGATGTCGGCACCACCGGGCGCTCGACCGGTCCGCATCTGCATTTCGAAGTGCGCGTGCGCGGCGTGGCGCAGGATCCGCGCAAATTCCTTGCCGCCGGTGCCAATCAGGTCAAGCTCGCTGCGCTGGTGAGGAAGTGACACGGTTCTCGCGGCGGCAAGTTTTGCCTGCGGGCATGAACAATTTGCAAAACCTGCAGTCAGATCGCTGGGCATATGAACGAAGCCGCCGGGACTTTGCAGTCTGCGGGCCGCTCAATATGCCAGGGAGCGCGTGATAAAATCCACAATTTAGCCGTCGTCCGGCCTGTGCATGTCAGCCTGTATCGATGATGTCTTGCGATCGATGCCGGAGCAGGTCTTGTTCGAGGCGCCTTTTCCAGAAATCCAAGCATGTCATTACTGACCCAGATTTTCGGTAGCCGCAACCAGCGGCTGCTCAAGCAATATCAGAAGACCGTCCGCGAAATCAACGCCCTCGAGCCGGCGATGGAGCAACTCTCGGACGAGGCCTTGCAGGCAAAGACACCGGAATTCAAGGCGCGTCTCGCGCAGGGCGAATCGCTGGACGCGTTGCTCCCTGAGGCGTTTGCGGTCTGCCGCGAAGCGAGCAAGCGCGTGCTGAAGATGCGTCACTTCGACGTGCAGCTGATCGGCGCGATGACGCTGCATTTCGGGAAAATCGCCGAGATGGGCACGGGCGAAGGCAAGACGCTGATGGCGACGCTGGCCGCCTATCTGAACGGCCTGAGCGGCAAAGGCGTGCATGTCATCACGGTCAACGATTACCTGGCGCAGCGCGATGCCGAATCGATGGGCGTGCTGTACGGCTGGCTGGGGCTGACGACCGGCTGCAATTTGTCCAGCATGGATCACGACGCCAAGCAGGCCGCCTATAACGCCGACATCACCTACGGCACCAACAACGAGTTCGGCTTCGATTACCTGCGCGACAACATGGTGTTCGACGCCGGTGATCGCGTGCAGCGTTCGCTGTCTTTCGGCATCGTCGATGAAGTCGACTCCATCCTGATCGACGAAGCGCGCACGCCGCTGATCATCTCCGGTCAGGCGGAAAATCACACCGAACTGTACTACAAGATAAACGAAGTGCCGCCGTTGCTGACTTTGCAGATCGGCGAGGAAACGCCGGACGGCAAGGGCAAGGTCGAGGTGCCAGGCGACTATACCAAGGACGAAAAATCGCACCAGGTGTTGTTGACCGAGGCAGGCCACGAAAAGGCTGAAGAAATCCTGACCCGCATGGGCTTGCTGCCGGAAGGCGCATCGCTGTACGACGCCGCCAACATCACGCTGATCCATCATCTGTATGCAGCGCTGCGCGCGCATACGCTGTATCACAAGGATCAGCATTACGTCGTGCAGAACGGCGAGGTCGTGATTGTCGATGAATTCACCGGCCGCCTGATGAGTGGGCGCCGCTGGTCGGAAGGCTTGCACCAGGCGGTTGAAGCCAAGGAGCATGTGAAGATCCAGAACGAGAACCAGACGCTGGCCTCGATCACCTTCCAGAACTACTTCCGCATGTATGCGAAGCTCGCCGGCATGACGGGTACCGCCGATACCGAAGCCTACGAATTCCAGGAAATCTATAACCTGGAAACAGTGGTGATTCCGCCGAACCGCCCAAGCCAGCGCAAGGACCGCCAGGACCAGGTCTACAAGACCGCGCAGGAAAAATACCAGGCGATGCTGAAGGATATCCAGGATTGCTACGAGCGCGGCCAGCCTGTGCTGGTCGGCACGACCTCGATCGAAAATTCCGAGCTGCTGTCCGGCATTCTGAACAAGGCCAAGCTGCCGCACAACGTGCTGAACGCCAAGCAGCACGCGCGCGAAGCGGAAATCATCGCGCAGGCCGGCCGCCCGCAGGCGATCACGATCGCCACCAACATGGCGGGCCGTGGTACCGACATCGTTCTCGGCGGTAATGTCGGCAAGCAGATCCAGTTGCTGGAGTCGAACGAGCAACTGAGCGATGAAGAGAAAGCATCACAATCGCAAAAGCTGCGCGATGAATGGCAGTCGCTGCACGACCAGGTGGTCGCCGCTGGCGGCCTGCACATCATCGGCACCGAGCGCCACGAGTCGCGCCGGGTCGACAACCAGCTGCGCGGCCGTTCCGGCCGTCAGGGCGACCCGGGTTCCTCACGCTTTTACCTGTCACTGGACGACGCGCTGCTGCGCATCTTCGCCGGCGACCGCGTACGCGCGATCATGGACCGCCTGAAGATGCCGGAAGGCGAGCCGATCGAAGCGGGCATCGTGTCGCGCTCGATTGAATCGGCGCAGCGCAAGGTCGAGGCGCGCAACTTTGATATCCGCAAGCAGTTGCTGGAATATGACGACGTTGCCAATGACCAGCGCAAGGTGATCTACCAGCAGCGCAACGAATTGCTGGAAACGCAGGATGTGTCAGAG
>DATMTZ010000279.1:0-2819 GCA_035563975.1 Oxalicibacterium sp.
GTTGCCGGGTCAACCGGCGCGGCAGCGACTCGCGCTCGTCCCGCGCCGCTGCCCGCATCTGGCGCAGCAGGCTTGCCAGATGCGGGCTTGCGCCATCGGCCCGCTGCAGATCCTGCAGCAGAAGTTCGACACCCTCCCCCTCGCGTTCGATTGCGCGCAGCACATCCAGGCACATCACATTGCCCGAACCTTCCCAGATGGAATTGACCGGCGCTTCGCGATACAGCCGCGGCATCGGGCCCGTTTCGACATAGCCGTTGCCGCCCCAGACTTCCATGCATTCGCCGGTAAACGCAATCGCGCGCTTGCAGATCCAGAACTTGGCGGCCGGCGTGAGGATGCGGCGCCACGCGCGTTCCAGCGGATCGTCAGAGGGTTCGGCTGCGCGCGCCAGGCGCAGCATCAGCAGCGTCGCGGCTTCGCTCTCGAGCGCGAGATCCGCCAGCACATTGCGCATCAGCGGCTGTTCGATCAGCGGTTTGCCGAAAGCGCTGCGATGGCGCGCGTGGTGGATCGCCTGCACCAGCGCGTGCCGCATCAAGCCGGCGCTGCCGATCACGCAATCGAGCCGCGTGTGGTTCGCCATCTCGATGATGGTCGGGATGCCGCGTCCTTCCTCGCCGACCATCACGCCGTACGCATCCTGGAATTCGACCTCGCCGCTGGCGTTGGAGCGGTTGCCGAGCTTGTCCTTCAACTGCTGGATCAGGATCGCGTTCTTCGTGCCGTCCGGCCGCCAGCGCGGCACGAAGAAGCAGGACAGGCCGTTCGCCGTGCGCGCCAGCACCAGGTGCGCATCGCAGTGCGGCACCGAGAAAAACCATTTGTGGCCGGTCAGCGCGTAAGCGGTGCCGCGCCCTTCGCCGTCGATCGGCGCCGCGGTGGTGGTGTTGCTGCGCACATCCGAGCCGCCCTGTTTCTCGGTCATGCCCATGCCGATCATGATCGACACCTTGCTTGCAATGGGCAGGTCGCGCGGATCGTGGCTGCGCGCGTACAGCTTGTCTTTCAGGTCGGCGAACAGCGCGGGTTCCTGCTGCAGCAGCGGAATCGACGCGAAGGTCATCGTGATCGGGCACAGCGAGCCCGATTCCACCTGCGCCTGCAGGAAATAGGCAGCGGTGCGCGCCACATGCGCGCCGGCGCGCGGCCGCGACCATGGCAGCGCCTGCAGGCTTTCGTGGCGCTGCATGGCGAGCAACTGATGCCAGCTCGGATGGAATTCGACCACGTCGATGCGCTGGCCGACGCGGTCATGCGTGTGCAACTGCGGCGGATGCTGGTTGGCCAGCGCGGCAAGCTGCCAGCTTTGCCGGCTGCCGAGCTCGGCGCCATAGCGGACCAGGTCGGCTTCGTGCCAGCCGGCCTGCTCGCGCCGTATGCCTTCGACCAGCGCCGTATCGCTGGTAAAGAGATTGACGTGGTCGAGGTCCGGGACCTGGTTGTTCAAAGTGTGCGTCGGCCACTGCATGGGCGGGTTCCTTGGAAGGTGCGGCAACGCGGCGCCGCATGCCCGATTCTTGCGCAGTTTCGGGGCAGTGGCTAGTTTCCGCATCGGCCTGTTGCCGCGCGGGGCGAAATCGCAGGCCGCCGCCGCAATTCCGCTGCGCCTGTCAGGTAAAATGCCGTTTGCCCCGCATCCCGGAACATCCTATGTCCTATCAGGTTCTCGCCCGCAAATACCGCCCGAAAAGCTTCGACACGCTGGTCGGGCAGGAACACGTCGTGCGCGCGCTGACGCATGCGCTGGACAAGCAGCGCCTGCATCACGCCTACCTGTTCACCGGCACGCGCGGCGTCGGCAAGACCACGCTGTCGCGCATCCTGGCCAAGGCGTTCAACTGCATCGGCCCGGACGGTCAGGGCGGCGTGACGGCCACACCTTGCGGCGTGTGCGAAGCCTGCGTCGCGATCGATGCAGGCCGCTTTGTCGACTACATCGAGATGGATGCGGCCTCGAACCGCGGCGTCGACGAGATGGCGCAGCTGCTGGAGCAGGCGATCTACGCGCCGTCGAATGCGCGCTTCAAGGTCTACATGATCGACGAGGTGCACATGCTGACCAACCACGCCTTCAACGCGATGCTGAAGACGCTGGAAGAACCGCCCGAGCACATCAAGTTCATCCTCGCGACCACCGATCCGCAGAAGATTCCGGTCACCGTGCTGTCGCGCTGCCTGCAGTTCAACCTGAAGCAGATGCCGCCGGGCCATATCGTGTCGCATCTGGAAAACATTCTCGGCCAGGAAAGCATCGAATTCGAAACGCCGGCGCTGCGGCTGCTGGCGCAGGGCGCGCACGGTTCGATGCGCGACGCGTTGTCGCTGACCGACCAGGCGATTGCCTACGCCGCCGGCAAGGTCACGCTGGACGCGGTGCAGGGCATGCTGGGCGCGCTCGACCAGTCGTTCCTGGTGCGCATCCTCGATGCGCTGGCGCAGAAGGATGGCGCCGGCCTGCTCGCGGTTGCCGACGAGATGGCGACGCGCAGCCTGTCTTATAACGCGGCGCTGCAGGATCTCGGTTCATTGCTGCATCGCGTGGCCTTGGCGCAGACGGTGCCGAGCGCATTGCCCGAGGATCTGCCGGAGCGCGAAGAGGTAATGCGCCTGGCCGGCCTGTTCGATGCGGAAGAGATCCAGCTGTTCTACCAGATCGCCGTGCATGGCCGCAATGAACTCGGTCTCGCACCCGATGAATATGCCGGTTTCTCGATGACCTTGCTGCGCATGCTGGCCTTCCGTCCCGGCATGGGTGGCGACGCTGGCCGGCAAGCGTCGGCATCGCCGGCGCCTGCAGCAAAGGCTGCGCCTGCGAC
>DATMTZ010000280.1:0-2040 GCA_035563975.1 Oxalicibacterium sp.
CTGGAACGTATTGTGCAGCCGATCGAGATCGTTGCATCGCTCGATGGCAGCGAAAAATCGCGCGAACTGCAGGAACTGCTGCAAGAAATCGTCGTGCTGGGTGACAAGATCACCTTGATCGAACGCACCGATGACGACGAGCGCAAACCATCCTTTGTTATCAAGCGCCCCGACGCTCACGCAGGCATTCAATTTGCCGCGATTCCGATGGGCCATGAATTTACCTCGCTGGTGCTCGCCTTGCTGCAAACCGGCGGCCACCCGCTGAAACTCGAAGAGTCCGTCATCGAACAGATTCGCAATCTGGATGGCGACTACACCTTCGAAACCTATATGTCGCTGTCCTGCCATAACTGCCCGGAAGTCGTGCAGGCGATCAACGTGATGGCGCTGCTGAACCCGCGCATCAAGGCAATCACGATCGACGGCGGCCTGTTCCAGGACGAAGTAAAAGAACGCGAAATCATGGCGGTCCCGACGGTATTCCTGAACGGACAACCGTTCGAATCCGGCCGCGTCGGCATCGAACAGATACTTGCCAAGCTCGACACGGGCGGCAACAAGCGCAAGGCCGAAGAGTTGAGCGCGAAGGCACCGTATGACGTGCTGATCGTCGGCGGCGGCCCTGCCGGCGCAGCGGCGGCAATCTACGCAGCGCGCAAAGGCATCCGGACCGGTGTCGTGTCGGAACGTTTCGGCGGTCAGGTGCTCGACACGCTGGCGATCGAGAACTTCGTCTCGATACAGGAAACCGACGGCCCGAAGTTTGCTGTTGCGCTGGAGCAGCACGTACGCAGCTATGAGGTCGACATCATGAACGTTCAGCAGGCCGCCGAGCTGGTGCCGGGCAAGTTGATCGAGATCAAGCTGAAGGATGGCGGTTCGTTGAAGAGCAAGAGCGTGATCCTGTCGACCGGCGCGCGCTGGAGGACGATCGACGTGCCGGGCGAAGCCGAATACCGCAACCACGGCGTGGCGTACTGCCCGCACTGCGACGGCCCGCTGTTCAAGGGCAAGCGCGTGGCGGTGATCGGCGGCGGCAACTCCGGCGTGGAAGCCGCGATCGACCTGGCCGGCATCGTCGGTCATGTGACGCTGCTCGAATTCGCTCCGGAGTTGCGTGCCGATGCCGTGCTGCAGAAGAAACTGTTCAGCCTGCCGAACGTGACGGTTATCACGTCGGCGCAGACCAGCGAAATCACCGGCGACGGCAAGAAGGTCAATGGGCTGGTCTACAAGGATCGTCAATCCGAGGAAACCCGGACGGTCGAGCTGGAAGGCGTCTTCATCCAGATCGGACTGGTGCCGAATACGGAATGGCTGAAGGGCACGGTTGCGCTGTCGCGCCATGGCGAAATCGAAGTGGATGCGCATGGCCGTACTTCGGTGCCGGGCGTGTTCGCTGCGGGCGACGTGACGACAGTGCCGTACAAGCAGATCGTGATTGCGGTAGGTGAAGGTGCGAAGGCTGCACTGTCCGCCTTCGACTACCTGATTCGCAGCTCGGTAGACGATGAAATTGTCGCTGTCAAAAGCGGCGAAGCGGTCACTGCATGATCTGATTGTTCGACGCGCGATGAAAAAGCCGCAGCAATGCGGCTTTTTGTTTTTGCGGCCGCGGCGCCGCAAAATTTCGGTGTGTTGCAAAAGGCGCCCATCGCTATATGCAATGGGCGGCAGTTTTATCTGAACAGCAAAACCAGGATGATGATGAGCAGCAAGGTTCCGATACCGATATACATAGCTTCTCCTTTAGACGAATAACGTGCTTATCTGACCATGTTGCGTACACGCCAATCTGTACGCCAAAGCACATTGACGGCAAATGAATCACGCTATGATTTCTTCGCGTCAAGCGCTTGCGGTAACAGCGTCGAAATGATGCAAGGAGACAAATAACCAGGTTGCACCAACGATGCATTCACCCAAGGAGACAGACATGAAACGGTCTTTTCGCGTGTTTCGCAACATGACTGCCGTATCCGCGCTGGCCTTGGCCAGCTTGCCGGCCGCGGCGCAAAGCGCCGGCAGCAATGTCGT
>DATMTZ010000281.1:0-2109 GCA_035563975.1 Oxalicibacterium sp.
AGTCAGATTCAGCGCAATCATCAGGCGCCGAACAATGTCTACCAGGTCGGGATCCGCCTCGACAACGGCGCCATGCAGACGATGACGCTGGACAACATCGGTGATCTGCGCGTGGGGAACCGCGTGCGCATTGAAAATAATCAGCTGTACCGCTACTGAATCTTTGCAGCCGATAGAAGCGAAAAATCCGCGCCGCTGTCACCAGCGCGCGGATTTTTTTGCCTTATACGACTTTCAGTTGCAGGGTTCCCAGGCCTTCCACGCTGCCTTCCATCACATCGCCCCGCGCCACGGCAGCCACGCCGGCCGGCGTGCCGGTCAAAATCAGGTCGCCCGGCTGCAACGTGAAATAGCGCGACAGGTATTCGATCATTTCGTCGATGCGCCAGATCAGTTTGTCGACCGTGCTGTGCTGGCGTACTGCGCCGTTGACCTTCAGTTCGATGGTTCTCGCACCCGTCGCACCGACGGCATCAGCCGGATGCACCGGCCCGATCGGCGCGGAATACGCGAAGGCCTTGCCCGTATCCCAGGGGCGGCGCAACTGCTTGGCTTCCGCCTGCAGGTCGCGCCGCGTCATGTCGAGGCCGATCGCGTAGCCCCACACATGCGTCATCGCGTCGGCTGCCGCGATGTTCTCGCCGCCCTTGCCGATGGCGACCACCAGTTCCAGTTCGTACTGGAAGTCCGACGTCATTGCCGGATAAGGCAGGTCCACAACGGTGCCGTAGGGCACCGGCAGCACTGCATCGGCCGGCTTCATGAAAAAGAACGGCGGCTCGCGCCCGGTGCCACCCATCTCGATTGCATGTTCGACATAATTGCGGCCGACGCAGAAGACGCGATGCACGGGAAACACGGCATCCGAGCCGACGACCGGCAGCGTGACGGAAGGCAATGGCGGAATGGCGAATGGCATGATCGATGACGAGAAAAGAATGTGGCGAAATGGAGATGCGGATTATGCCACCGGGAAAATATCGCAGCGCGCATGAGGGCGGCATTGATTTGCGTGTATTCGTACCTATCTGCGGAAGGTTCGCTACAAGGAGAATCGCCATGCTGCAACGCTTGCGCCGTCTGTTTCGCCTGTTCAGCCGCGACGCCGTGGTGTTGTGGCATGCCTGCCGCCATCCCGGCACGCCGAAGCGCATACGCATCGGGGCACTGTTGCTGGTGCTGTACCTGCTCAGCCCGATTGATCTGATTCCGGATACCTTCCTGCTGTTCGGCTGGATGGACGATGTGACGCTCGCCTGCTTCCTGATGCCGGTATTGATCCGCTTCCTGCCCGCTGCGGTCAAGGCCGATGCGGGTGCCGCGGCAGATCGCAGCCTGTCACGCTGGGGCTTCGGCCTGCGCTGAACACCGCGCTGGTGCAATAAAAAGCCTTGCCGGCAAACCGGCAAGGCTTTTTGTTTGTGCCTCGAACTAGGCTTCGCCGAGATAGGCCGCCTGCACCTTCGGATCGTGCAGCAGGTCCGCGGCCTTGCCCTGCATCGTGATCAGCCCCGACTCCATCACGTAGGCGCGATGCGCGCACTGCAAGGACAGCCGTGCATTCTGCTCGACCAGCAGGATCGCGATGCCCTGCGCCGACACATCGCGGATCACGTCGAAGATCTTCTCGATCATGATCGGCGCCAGACCCATCGACGGTTCATCCAGCAGCAGCAAACGCGGATGGCTCATCAGCGCGCGCGCCATCGCCAGCATCTGCTGCTCGCCGCCCGACAAGGTGCCGGCCATCTGCCGCGCGCGTTCCTTCAGGCGCGGGAAGACGCCGAACCATTTGTCGATGTCGGCTTCGATGCCTTGCTTGTCGCGACGCGTATAGGCGCCCATCAGCAGGTTTTCATGGATGGACATGCGCGTGAACACGCCGCGCCCTTCCGGCACCATCGCCAGCCTGCGCTGCACCAGTTCGAACGAATGCAGGCCCTTGATCGGCTGGCCGAGATAATCGATATGGCCGTCGACGCGGCAATGCGGCAGCGTGCCGGTGATTGCCTTCAGCGTGGTAGTCTTGCCGGCGCCGTTGGCGCCGATCAGCGTGATCAGTTCACCTTCGTTGACATCGAGATCGATGCCTTTGACGGCCTGGATGCC
>DATMTZ010000282.1:0-11034 GCA_035563975.1 Oxalicibacterium sp.
CAGCGCGATGCCGAGCGCGTCGAGCACGCGCGCAGTCGCTGCGTTGGTCGCCGGCGTCAATGCCGGCTGCACGCAGCCGGCCAGCGCCAGCATGCGGCGGCTATGCCGGTTTGCGCTTGGCCATGCGCCTGCATCAACACGCTCCGGAATCTTGGCGGCAATGCGAGACGGCAAGATGCCGCGCATCGAACGACCAAGCGAAAGCAGCGCGCTGAACACACCCGCATGCGACAGGGAGAATTTCAGCACTCCACGAACAACCCGCTGCGCTGCGCTGCGCGGCACCTGCCGCACCACCTCGGCGCGGCCGATGTCGAGCAGCCGCGAATACTGTACGCCCGATGGGCACGTCGTCTCGCATGCGCGGCAGGTCAGACAGCGATCAAGATGCTCGCGCACCGACGGCGTCGCCGGCACGCCTTCCAGCACGCGCTTGATCTGATAGATTCGGCCGCGCGGGCCATCGAGCTCGTCGCCAAGCAGTTGGTAGGTGGGGCACGTCGCGGTGCAGAAGCCGCAGTGCACGCATTTGCGCAGGATGGCGTCGGCTTCGTGGCCAGCGCTGGTGTCGCGAATGAAATCGGCTAGTTTCGTTTCCATGAATCAGAACTCGGAATACATACGGCCCGGATTGAAAATGCCGTGCGGATCGAAGGCCGTTTTCAGGCGTCGATGCAGCGCCAGCAAGGGCGGCGTCAAAGGTTGAAAGCGCGGGGTCGTCGTTGCCTCCGCGCTGCGGAACAGCGTGGCATGACCGCCCAGCAGGGCGACATGTGCGCGCAGCACCATCGGGTCGCCCACATCGCGCAGCCAGCGCTGGGCGCCAAACCATTCGGAGAGGCCAGACGTCGGCAATTGCTCGGGCTCGGTCAGCGCCGGCACGGAGACGCGCCACAGCTCGCCTCCTTCGAGGAAGAACGCATGCCGCTGTTCGCGCAGCTCGCGCCAGAACGCATCGCCGTCCTCGACGGTTTCGCCGCCGATGACTGCCTGCGCCGAGCGGATCGCCGTCGGGGCGCCGGACAGGCGCACATGCAGCACGCCTGCATGCCAGCAACTCGCCGACAAAGGCAACGCCTCGGCGACCCAGCGATTGCAGGCGACGATGGCATCGCCTTCATTCATCTGCAGTTGCAGCGTGAGCTCCTGCACCGGTCGCGGCAAGGTCTTCAGCGACACATCGAGAAGGATGCCCAAGGTACCGAGGCTGCCGGTCAGCAGGCGCGACACGTCGAAGCCGGCGACGTTCTTTATCACCTGGCCGCCAAAGGTGCGAATGCGGCCTTCGCCGTCGAGCAGACGAGCGCCCAGCACAAAGTCGCGCACCGAGCCCGAGTTCATGCGGCGCGGGCCGGACAGGCCGGATGCGATGCAGCCACCGAGCGTTGCGTTGCCAAAATGCGGCGGCTCGAACGCCAGCATCTGACCATGTTCCGACAACGCCGCTTCGATGTCGGCCAACGGCGTGCCGCAGCGCGCCGTGACGAACAGTTCGCTCGGCTCATAATCGACGATGCCTTGCCATGGACGCGTGTCGAGCACGGTGTGCTGTTGCTGCGGCGCTTCGCCGTAAAAATCCTTGCTGCCGCCGCCGCGCAGACGCAGCGGCGCATGTGCGGCGTTGGCCGCGGCGATGACCGCTCGCCAATTTTCGATGATGTGATCCATGAACAGCTTTAAAACCTCGGTAACTCTGGATGCGGCACCTGGCCGGCGTGAACGTGCATGCGGCCGTATTCGGCGCAGCGGTGCAGCGTGGGGACGGCCTTGCCCGGGTTGAGCAGGCCGCGCGGGTCGAATGCGGTCTTGATCGCGTGAAACGACGCCAGGCTGTCGGCATCGTACTGGCTGCACATGGCATTGATCTTCTCGACGCCGACGCCGTGCTCGCCGGTGATCGAGCCGCCGAGCCTGACCGACAGTTCGAGAATTTCGGTGCCGAAGGCTTCGGTGCGCTCCAGTTCGCCCGGCACGTTGGCGTCGTACATGATCAATGGATGCAGATTGCCGTCGCCGGCGTGAAATACGTTGGCGCAGCGCAAACCATATTTCTTTTCCATCTCGACGATGGCCTTCAGCATTTCACCCAGACGCTTGCGCGGAATCGTGCCGTCCATGCAGTAGTAGTCGGCAGAGATGCGGCCTATCGCGGGAAATGCTGCCTTGCGGCCGGCCCAGAATCGCAGGCGTTCGGCTTCGTCGCGCGAGACGCGCATGTTGCTGGCGCCTGACTGCTCGAGCACCGCACACATGGCGGCGATTTCTTCCGCCACTTCCGCTTCGGTACCGTCGGATTCGCACAGCAGGATCGCTTCGGCATCCATGTCGTAGCCGGCCTGCACGAATGGCTCGACCGCTGCCGTGGTCGGCTTGTCCATCATTTCCAGCCCGGCCGGAATGATGCCGGCGGCGATGATGCTGGCGACCGCGTCGCCCGCCTTGCCGACGTCATTGAAGGAAGCAAGAATGACCTGCGCCTTCCTCGGCTTGGGCATCAGGCGCACCGTCACTTCGGTGACGACGCCAAGCAGACCTTCGGAACCGATCATCAGCGCCAGCAGGTCAAGGCCGGCCGCGTCAGCTCCGGCGCTGCCGATTTCCAGCAACTCGCCGTCCACGCTGACCACGCGCAGACGCAACACGTTGTTGACGGTCAATCCGTATTTGAGACAATGCACGCCGCCTGAATTTTCGGCGACGTTGCCGCCGATCGAACAGGCAATCTGCGACGAAGGATCGGGCGCATAGTACAAGCCGTAGTCGGCAGCAGCTTCGGAAATCGCGAGATTGCGCACGCCCGGCTGGACCACGGCCTGACGCGCCAGCGGATCGATGTGCAGGATGCTCTTCATCTTCGCCAGCGACAGCAGCACGCCGTGTCGATGCGGCAAGGCACCGCCCGACAGGCCGGTGCCGGCGCCGCGCGCCACGACCGGAACGCCAAGCGCGTGGCAGACGCGCATCACGTGCTGCACTTCAGCTTCATTTGCCGGCAGGACGACGACCATCGGCAGCTCGCGATAAGCGGACAGGCCATCGCATTCATAGGGACGCAACTCTTCTTCAGTCGTCAACAGCGACTGCGGCGCCACACAGGGCCGCAGGACTGCAATCAATTCGTCGCGGTTCACCGAGGCGTAACGATCGGCGTCCGGATCAAGGTAGTGCATGGCATTTCCTTCTACTGCTTCAAAAAACACCTCTCTCCGCAAACGCACGGAGAGAGGCCGGTGTTGCTTCGCTCAATGGATGACCATCGAGGTGAACGGCGGCACGTACGCCTGCAGGGTGACGAGAATGCCCACCAACGCTGCCAGCGCAAGGCTGTGGAAGAACACGTAACGCAGGATCTCGCCTTCATGATTGACCCAGCGCGTGGCGGTGGAGGCGACGACGATGGACTGCGCGTCGATCATCTTGCCCATCACGCCGCCCGAGCTGTTGGCCGCACCCATCAGGTTGTCCGCCAGCCCGAGCTGATGCGCCGCCACTTTCTGCATGCCGCCGAACAGCACGTTGGAAGCCGTGTCGGAACCGGTAAGCGCCACCCCGAGCCAGCCCATCAGCGTGCCGAAGAACGGATACAGCACGCCGGTATTGGCAAACGCCAGGCCGAGCGTCGTATCGGTACCCGAGTAGCGGGTCACCGTGCCCAGCGCAAGCATCAGCACAATGGTGAGCAGCGAAAACTTCACCAGCCAGATCGTCTTGCCGAAGGTCCGCACGATCGCCACCGGGTTGTACTTCATGACCAAGGCGCCGATGATGGCCGCAACCAGAATGGCGGTACCGGTTGCCGACAGCAGGTTCAGCGTATACACCGCACCTTCCTTGGTCGGATTGAGAACCACAGGCGGCACCTTTTCAACCATCTGGTTCAGCCCGCTGATCGGAAAGCTGGGTGCGAACAGGCCGTTCAGCCAGGCCTTGACCGGCGGCAAACCCCAGATGAACACGACCACTGACAGGATGACCCAAGGCGTCCATGCGGCGACCAGCGCCTGCGTGCTGTGTTTCTTCACCGCCAGGGCCGGCTTGGCCTCGGCCGCGCTGGGGTCGTGGCCGCGCAGCGACGGCGAGGTCCAGACCTTCTTCGGCTGCCACACCCGCAGGAATGCCACCAGGCAGACCATGGAAACGATGGCGGCGATGATGTCCACCAGTTCCGGTCCGATGTAGTTCGACACGAGGAACTGCGGAATGGCGAACGAGACGCCCGCCACCAGGATGGCTGGCCAGATTTCCATCATGCCCTTGCGACCGGCAAACGCCCAGATCAGCCAGAACGGCACCAGCAGCGAGAAGAACGGCAACTGGCGGCCGACCATGGCGGTCACTTCCATCAAATCGTAGCCGTGCACCTTGGCCAGCGTGATCACCGGCGTGCCGAGTGCACCGAAGGCCACCGGCGCGGTATTGGCGATCAGCGACAGGCCGGATGCAGCGAGCGGCGAGAAGCCAAGACCGATCAGGATGGCCGCAGTCACCGCAACCGGCGTGCCGAAGCCTGCCGCGCCTTCAAAGAAGGCGCCGAAGCAGAACGCGATCAGCAGTAGTTGAATGCGGCGGTCCTCGGTGATGCCCGACAGCGAATCCTGCAGCACGGCGAAGCTGCCGTTCTGTTCGGTGAGCTGGTGCAGGAAGATGATGTTGAGCACGATCCAGCCGATCGGCAGCAAACCCGTGAGACCGCCGAGGAACGCCGCTCGGCCCGCCATATCGGCCGGCATGCCATAGGCAAAAATCGCCACGAGCAATGCTGCGGCCAAACCCATGCCCGCCGCGATATGCGCCTTGATGTGAAAAAATGCCAGCGCTGCCAGCATGACGACGACGGGAATCGCCGCCAGCACTGTGGACAATACGAAATTGCCCATCGGATCGTATATCTGTTGCCAGACCATGATAGCTACCTCCTCCTGTTATCGATGTTGCCCTTCTCCTGTTGTCGATATTGCTTTCCCCTCCGCCACACACTGCATTGTTCGCGGCGTCCTGCTTAAAACACTTTCTTTTTCTTCGTCACGCGGGCCGCGCTAAGACGCGTCTCAACGCCGTCCAGATGCGCCGCCGCATAGCAACGCGCGGCTGCCGCATCGCGCGCGACAATCGCATCGAATAGTTTGTGGTGTTCGTTCTGCGCACGCTTGCGCAGATCCGGATGGTCAGCGGGCGCCCAGGTCAGGCGACGCGATTCGGAAAATTGCGCCGACACGAAATTGACGACGCGCTGCAGATACGGATTCTTGGCCGCGGCGGCGATCGTTTCGTGAAACGCGTCATCCGCCTCGGCGCCGTTCTCACCCAGCGCAAATGCCTTGTCCATGGCATCGAGACTGGCGCGTATCGCGGCGAGATCGGAAGCGCTGCGCCGCTCGGCAGCCAGGCCCGCGACCGCCACCTCGACGATGCGCCGCAATTCCAGCACCTGCACCAGCTCCGGCGGCGCTTCCTGCCGGACGTGGCCAAAGTTCAGCACCCGCGGCTGCCTGGCGACAAAAGTGCCGGAACCCTGGCGTGCCTCGACCAGGCCTTCCGCCTTGAGCCGCGCCACCGCTTCGCGCACCACTGAACGGCTGACGGTGAAATGCTCGGCCAGCGCATGCTCGGTCGGCAGCTTCTCTCCGCTCGGCAGTTCGCCGCCGACAATGCGCCGTTCCAGTTCACGATGGACTGCTTCGCTTAGGCGCGGCGCGTGAATATTGACCTTTGCGTTACTCATGCCTTGAATTTGTCGGGTTGTCAGACAACTTTGTTCTATAAAGACAGCATCTAACCAGTTCGACATGAGAACGTCAAGCCGCAAGGGGGCGATAAAGGCGTTGACCATCGATTTTTTGGTATTCGGACAACGGACCAGCGCATTTATTTCTGCGATGGCGGCAGGCAACACGAATTTCTCCGACAAATATTGCCGCTCCAATCCTGCTTTGCAGGAAACATATGTAACGATCACGTTACACGATTGCACTAAAAACGCTCACATTGGCGCGTGGCCCGAATCGATATTTTTGTGAAGTGCCGCACGGAAAAAACCGGCAATTCCCAGCACAATACGCCTCTGCGCTCGCAGCTGCCGCGTCGCTTTACGGTATAGAACGTCGCATCACCAAGTCCGAAATTGACTGACATGATGCAAAAAAACAATAGATTGCCGGCAATCGCCCCTTAATTTTGTGAACTTTTGTCACATTGACCGTCGCGAGGACGCAGCACGGAAATACTTTGTTAAATTAGGGCAACAAACGTTCATCCGCTTCAAAGCGCCAAGATTATGCGAATCGCCGTACTTGATGATGACCGCAGTCAGACAGATTTAGTCTGTCAAGTATTGAGTGCTGCCGGCCACTTTTGCCATCCCTTCCAAAGCGGCAAGGAATTGCTGAACCAGCTGCGCCGCGAAAGCTTCGATATGCTGATCATCGACTGGCAGGTGCCCGATCTGAGCGGCGCGGACGTGCTGCGCTGGGCGCGCGAAAAGCTGCCGGCGAATCTGCCTGTGCTGTTTATGACCAGCCGTTCAGGTGAAGACGATATCGTTGCCGGCCTGGCGGCGGGCGCGGACGATTACATGATCAAACCGATCCGCCGCGGTGAATTGCTGGCGCGCGTGCAGGCCCTGCTGCGCCGGGCATATCCGAGCCAGAACCCGATCGAGCAGATCCAGTTCGGCAATTTCGTGTTCGAGGCGCGCACGGGGCGCCTGACCGTCGCCGGCACGCCAATCGAAGTCACGCAGAAGGAATTCGATCTCGCGCTGCTGTTCTTCCGCAATCTCGGCCGGCCGCTGTCGCGCGCGTACATACTCGAAGCGGTATGGGCACGCGATGTCGAAATCCCGTCGCGCACGATGGATACCCATGTTTCCCGCGTGCGGAGCAAGTTACAATTGCGTCCGGAACACGGATTCCGATTGGCACCGGTGTACAGCTACGGCTACCGGCTGGAGCAGATCACCGGCTGATACAACAACGCCGGCTGGGCGGCACAGGGTTGCGGAGACCATCATGCGCATGACCCTTCACAAATTGATCCTGAGTCTGGCGCTGGCAAGCGGCATGCCGGCCGCGTGGAGCGCTCCTGATCTGCAACCCGAACCCGGCAGCATTGCGGTCAATGCCGCCGGCATCGTCTATTACGCGCAGGCCGGCGATACCCTGATGGGCATCGCGCAGCGACTGACCGGCAAGTCCGCCAACTGGCAGGCGCTGGGCAAGATCAATCGCGTCGACAAGGACATCCGCATTCCGATCGGCACCGGCATCGTGATCCCGACCGAGATGCTGCCGGACCAGCCCAGCGAGGCAACCGTCATCGCACGCAGCGGCAACGTCACGGTCAGCAACGGCGACGGCGCGCCGATTTCCATCGATATCGGCACCAAGCTGGCCGAGGGCGCGCGCATCACGACCAGCGCCAACAGCTTCGTGACGCTGCAACTTCCGGATGCGTCGCGTATCTCCCTGCCATCCAACAGCAGCATCACACTCGCCACACTGCGCAAATCGCAATACACCGGCGCGCCGCGCACGGAACTCAAGCTGACGCACGGCAAGGTGATCTCGCGCGTGTCGCCGCTGAATACCAACAAAGGGCGTTACGAGGTGCATACGCCGCTCTCCGTGGCGGGCGTGCGGGGCACCTTCTTCCGTGTCGGACTAAGTGGCACGAAAGCGCGCAACGAGGTGCTGGAAGGTCATGTCCTCGTCGGCTCGCCGCAGGCGCCGGATACCCGCATGCTGGACAGCGCGAAAGGCAATGTGGTCGACGCCAATGTGGTCGGACCGGCCATCGATCTGCTGCCCGCACCGCAACTGGCGGGCGAACCCTACCGGCGGACGGGCGCTGCCCAGTTCGCCTTGACGCCGATCGAAGGCGCGCGCGCCTATCATGTCCAGATCGCGCAGGATGCGGAAATGCTCAACCTGCTGGCAGAAGCCACCGGCAACGCCAATATCAGCATCGACAATATTCCCGAAGGCAATTACTTCATCCGCGTATCGGCGATCGATCGCTACGGCCTTGAAGGCTTGCCGGCCGTGTTTGCCGCCGCGATCCGCAATCGCAACCAGGCGCCGGACACGCTTGCAGTGTCGACGCCCTCGGTGGTCCACAGCGACAGCCGCGAAATGGTGCTGCATTGGGCCGGCGCCGCCGACCAGAAGTACAACGTGCAAGTCGCGCGCGACGCGGAGTTCAGCTGGCTCCAATTCACGACCACTGTCACCGGCACCGAAGCGCGCTTCCCGCGTCCGTCGTTCGGCACCTACTTCGCACGCGTGCAGCGCGTGCATGCCGACGGCAGCACCAGTCCCTTTTCCCTCGCGCAGACGCTGATCGTGACCGATCAGTGGATCATCAACGATGGCCGCCCGGCAATGTCAAGGGAAGGCCTTTCCCGCAGCGCAGTCCGTTAAACCGCCAGCCTGCATGCAGCTTCTTCCTTGATGAAACGGCGCTGGCTTTCTCCACTGGTCCGTCGGCTGACGCTGCGCGAATGGCTGGCGCTGTTCGTCGGCATGCTGGTCGTATCCGCCGTAATGGGATGGCAAAACGGCCTCGGCCGGCTCGACCAGTCGCGCTACGATCTCTTCATGTCGACCGACACCCGGCCAGTGCGCGACGACATCATCATCGTCGCGATCGATGACTACAGCCTGTCGCAACTGGGCCGCTGGCCGTGGCCGCGCAGCCTGCACGCGCAGCTGATCCGGAAACTGAACCAGGCGAAACCACGCGCGATCGGGCTGGACGTCATTCTGTCCGAAGCGGAAGCACCGCAGGCTGGCGGCGGGAGATCCGGGGATGCTGCGCTGGCCGCGGCGCTGGCGCAGAGCGGCCGCACCGTGCTGCCGGTGGCGATGACGAATGCCGGGCAGGGCCTGACTGTGGCATTGCCGGTGCCCGAACTGGCACGCGCCGCGCACGCGCTCGGCCACATCAACCTCGAACATGACAGCGACGGTGTCGTGCGCAGCGTATTCCTGCACGAAGGCCAGCACGGCGTCTGGTGGCCGCATTTCGCGGCGGCGCTGCTGGCAACCGGCAATCCTGCGCAAACCTTGAAGCTGCCGACGGCGGAAGCGGCCCATACCAGCGTAACCGGCGTCGACCGCTGGCAACGCGCCGATCAGATGCACATTGCCTACAGCGGCGGCGTCGGCCACTTCCGCTCCGTTCCCTATGTTTCCGTGCTGCGCGGCGAAGTGCCAGCGGAATTCTTTACCGGCAAATACGTGCTGATCGGCGCCACCGCGCTCGGCATGGCGGACTCCTATCCGACGCCCGTTTCCGGCTCCTCGGGCGCGATGCCGGGCATCGAGATCCACGCGCAAATCCTGTCCGGACTGCTCGATCACCGCAGCATCTATATCGCGCCGCACTGGATGTGTGCGCTGTTCACGATGGTGCCGGTGCTGTTGGCGATGATCGGTTACCTGTGGTTGTCGCCGCGCCTGTCGCTGCTGACGATGGGCTTGTGGATGCTCGCGGTGGTGCTGGCCAGCTATTTCGGATTGCGTTTCGGCGTCTGGTTTCCGCCATCTGCCGCGCTGATCATGCTGGCGCTTTCCTATCCGCTATGGAGCTGGCGGCGACTGGAGGCAGCCATTACCTATCTCGGCCAGGAATTCACCCGGCTGGACCGCGAGCCACACCTGTTGCCGGAAGAACCGCGCAGCCGCGCCGATGAAATGACCGACATCCTCGATCAACGCATCACGGCAATGAAGAATGCAGCGCGCCGCGTACGCGATCTGCGGCGCTTCGTATCGGAAAACCTCGACAGCCTGCCCGATATCACGCTGGTCACCAGCATCGACGGCCGCATCCTGCTGGCCAACAAGCATGCCGACGACTACTACCGCGCGCTCGGCCTGCACGACGTGCGCGACATGTCCGTGCTCGATCTGCTGGCCGGCCTCAAATCGCCGCAACCGATGGACACGGCGCCCAATGTGGCGTTCAAGTGGGCCGACCTGCTCGACGTGCAGCGGGCCGACGCGCTGGTCGATGGCGTATCGGTGCAGGACCGCGCCGGCCGCGACCTGCTGGTGAAAAGCGCGCCCTGCCATTCGGCCGCAACGCAGCTGACCGGCTGGATCGTCAGCATCATCGACATCTCGCCGATCCGCGCCGCCGAGCGCAGCCGCGACGAAACGCTGCGCTTCCTGTCGCACGACATGCGCGCGCCGCAGGCATCGATTCTGGCGCTGCTGGAATTGCAGGGCGAAGCCGCTTCTTCGCTGCCGCAGCAGGAACTGTTCGCGCGCATCGAAAAAGCGGCGCGCAAGACGCTGGGACTGGCCGACAATTTCGTGCAGCTGGCGCGCGCGGAGTCGCACGAATACCGGCTGGAGGAAGTCGATTTCCAGGACCTGCTGCTCGACGCCACCGACGAAATGTGGTCGCTGGTGACGGCCAAACACATCGCGATCTCGGTCCAGGTCGACGACGGCGATTACTGGGTCAAGGTCGATCGCACGTTGATGACGCGCGCGCTGACCAATTTGCTGTCCAACGCGATCAACTACAGCCCGGAAAACACGGCCATCGCCTGCTCGGTGTGGGCCGAACTGCACGAAGGCGAGCGCCACGTCGTGTGCCGCATCCAGGATCACGGCTACGGCATCGCGCCGGCCGACCAGGCACGCCTGTTCCAGCGTTTCCGCCGCGTCGATTCGCCGAACCAGCCGCGCCACGAAGGCGTCGGCCTCGGACTCGTGTTCGTCAAGACCGTGATCGAGCGCCATAACGGCGAAATCCACTTCAGCAGCGTGGTCGGCGAAGGCACGACCTTCACGCTGAGCGTGCCGGCGATCCACGTTTCCCCTTCCGCATAGGCGGTTTGCATCGGCTTGCCGGCAGGCGAGCGGCTATAATGCAAAGCTGATCAATCGCCGCATTTTTGCCATCAATGCAACTGCTCGCCGTCGGCCTCAACCATACGACCGCCCCGGTCTCGCTGCGCGAAAAGGTCGCCTTCCCGGCCGACCAGCTCGGGCAGGCGGTGACGTCGGCGCGCGCATGGTTTGC
>DATMTZ010000283.1:0-3683 GCA_035563975.1 Oxalicibacterium sp.
GCCAGAGGCGCCGGAGCCGAAGGCCGCGCCCATATCGGCGCCCTTGCCATGCTGCACCAGCACCAGGCCAATGATCGCCAGTGCGGACAGCACCTGGACGATGACGATAATCGTATGCAAATTAATCATGATGTTTTTTCCAATTCAGGATGCGTTAATTCGTTCCACTCGCGGCACGTGCTGCATGCACGATCGCGAGAAAATCTTGTGCCTTCAATGAAGCGCCGCCGATCAGGCCGCCATCGATATCCGGCATGGCAAGCAGGGCTGCCGCATTGTCCGGCTTCATGCTGCCGCCGTAAAGGATTTTCACCTGCCCGGCTGCAGCCGGGCTTTTTTCGCGCAAGCGATGACGCAGTACCGCATGCACCTGCTGCGCGATCTCGGGTGTCGCCGTGAGGCCCGTACCGATTGCCCATACAGGTTCGTAGGCAATGACGATTTTTGCAAGGTCATCCGTGGCCAGCGTCGACACCACCGCATTGATCTGCGACAGCACAACCTGCGTGCTCTGTCCTGCTTCATGCTGCTCGCGCGTTTCGCCGACGCACACGATGGGAACCAGGCCCTTTTCCAGCGCGACCGCGACCTTTTTCGCTATCAACTGATCGGATTCGCCGAAATAGGCGCGACGCTCGGAATGACCGACGATCACATAGCGGCAACCAAACTCCAGCAGCATCGCGGCGCACACTTCGCCGGTATAGGCACCGCACTCATAAATCGAGACATCCTGCGCGCCGAGGCAAAGCGACTTGTTCGAAATCAGCGACTGGCACTGCGCAAGATACGGAAAAGGCACGCAAACCGCGACGTCGCATTCGGGGCCGGCAAAACCGGATTGGATCTGCGTCATCAATGCGGCATTGTCAGCAATGCTGCCGTTCATCTTCCATTTGCCGGCGATCAGTTTGCGACGCATAAGCAACCCGAATTCCAATAGCCCGCTATTCTAGCTTGTTGCGGCGAACACGGTCAAACGCGGCCCTGTGTAAGCCACGCAAAAGAAAACCGCCCGCGCTTGCGCAACGGGCGGTCTTTACAGAGCGGAGAAAGATTACTCTTCCGTTGCCGGCTCGGCGCTTTCCTCTGCCTGCGCTGCCTTCATCGACAGCTTCAGGCGGCCGCGATCGTCGGTTTCGAGAACCTTCACGCGCACCTGCTGACCTTCCTTCAGGTAGTCGGCGACGGCATTGACGCGCTCGTTGGCGATCTGGCTGATGTGCAGCAGGCCGTCCTTGCCCGGAATGACTTGAACGATTGCGCCGAAATCCAGCAGCTTCAGCACGGTACCTTCGTAGACCTTGCCGACTTCGACCGAAGCCGTCAGTTCTTCGATGCGGCGCTTGGCTTCCTGGCCGGCAGCCGCATCGACGGAAGCGATGGTGACCACGCCTTCGTCGCTGATGTCGATCTGCGTACCGGTTTCCTCGGTCAGCGCGCGGATCACGGCGCCGCCCTTGCCGATCACGTCGCGGATTTTTTCCGGATTGATCTTGATGGTGATCAGGCGCGGCGCAAAGTCCGACAGCTCGGCACGGCCATGCGGCACGGCCTCTTGCATCTTGCCGAGGATGTGGATGCGGCCTTCCTTCGCCTGCGCGAGGGCGACCTGCATGATTTCCTTGGTGATGCCCTGGATCTTGATATCCATCTGCAGCGCGGTGATGCCGTTGGCAGTGCCCGCCACCTTGAAGTCCATGTCGCCGAGGTGATCTTCGTCACCCAGGATGTCGCTCAGCACGGCAAACTTGTTGCCTTCCTTGATCAGGCCCATCGCGATGCCGGCCACGTGCGCCTGCATCGGCACGCCGGCATCCATCAGCGCGAGGCAGCCACCGCACACCGACGCCATCGACGACGAACCGTTCGACTCGGTGATTTCCGACACCAGGCGCACCGAGTAGCTGAACTCTTCCGGCGCAGGCAGTGCGGCAACGAGTGCGCGCTTGGCCAGACGGCCGTGACCGATTTCACGACGCTTCGGCGTACCGACGCGGCCGGTTTCGCCGGTCGCGAACGGAGGCATGTTGTAGTGCATCATGAAGCGATCGGAGTATTCGCCCATCAGCGCATCGATCTTCTGCTCGTCACGCGCGGTACCCAGCGTGGCGATCACCAGCGCCTGCGTTTCACCGCGGGTGAACAGCGCCGAACCGTGGGTGCGAGGCAGCACGCCGGTACGAATCGAAATCGGACGCACGGTGCGCGTATCGCGACCGTCGATGCGTGGCTCGCCTTCGAGGATCTGCGAACGCACGATCTTCGCTTCCAGATCGAACAGGATGTTGCCGACTTCGATCGCATCCGGTGTTTCGCCGCCGATCGATGCCGCTTCCGCTGCCAGCTCGGCCGACACTTTTGCATGCACGTCCTTCAGCTTGCCGGTACGCGCCTGCTTGTCCTTGACCTGGTAGGCGGCGCGCAGTTCAGCTTCCGCGTAGTGCGCGACGCGTGCGATCAGCGCCTCGTTCTTCGGCGCCGGCGCCCACTGCACCTCCGGCTTGCCGCCGTCGCGCACCAGCTCGTGGATCGCATCGATCACGGCCTTCATCTGTTCGTGGCCATAGACCACCGCGCCGAGCATCACGTCTTCCGACAATTGCTGCGCTTCGGATTCGACCATCAGCACGGCGCTTTCGGTGCCGGCAACGACCAGGTCCATCTTCGATTGCTTCAGTTGCGAAGCGGTCGGGTTCAACACGTATTGGCCATCGATGTAACCGACGCGCGCCGCGCCGATCGGGCCGGCAAATGGAATGCCGGCAACCGACAAGGCAGCCGAAGCGCCGATCATCGAAGCGATATCCGGATCGATTTCCGGATTGACCGACAACACGTGCACAATGATCTGCACTTCGTTCAGATAACCTTCAGGGAACAGCGGGCGAATCGGGCGATCGATAAGACGCGAGGTCAGCGTTTCCTTTTCCGAAGGACGGCCTTCGCGCTTGAAGAAGCCGCCCGGAATACGGCCGGCAGCATAGGCTTTTTCAACATAATCGACGGTCAGCGGGAAAAAATCCTGACCTGGCTTGGCATCCTTGCGTGCAACGACCGTGGCGAGCACGACGGTATCTTCGATCGAAACCATGACGGCGCCAGAAGCCTGACGCGCGATTTCGCCGGTTTCCAGCGTGACCTGATGCTGGCCGTACTGGAAGGTTTTGCTAACTTTATTGAACACGGTATTTCCTTTCTATTTTTACCGATAGATTTTCAGGCGCTATCGTTCACCTCACCACAACGGCGCGAACCTTGCGCCGTTTCACTGCGTACTGCTCAAAGTACTGCTCAACATTGCGGCAGACAAACCGCCAAAAGACAAAATGCCCGCATCAGGTAACTGACGCAGGCATTTTTCGCGAGAGCCGGAGGATCGCAAGAAATTACTTGCGCAGACCGAGCTTCACAATCAGGTCACGATAACGCGTCGCATCCTTGGACTTCAGGTAGGACAACAGGCTTTTACGACGGTTAACCATCATGATCAAACCACGACGGGAATGGTGATCCTTCGAGTGTTCCTTGAAGTGATTGTTCAGGTCGTTGATACGCGCGGTCAGCAATGCGACTTGCACTTCCGGCGAACCGGTATCATTCTGACTACGTGCGTTATCGGCAACGATAGCGGCTTTGTTTGCTTTTTCGAGAGACATGGTGATTACCTTTCACATGCGATG
>DATMTZ010000284.1:0-13845 GCA_035563975.1 Oxalicibacterium sp.
CCGACGACCGCGCCGAGCAAGCCGCCAATCACGGCAGCATCCTGTCCGCCGACACTGTTGCCAATCAATGCGCCTGCAACAGCGCCAAGCGCGGTATTGACGCCGCGATCACCCGCGGATGCGGTGGTCGAGACGGCTGCCGTTGCCAGCAGCGCAGCGGCGATCCATTTTTTCTGCAACATGATTGACTCCTTTCGGCGGCCCGCAAAACCGGGATCGGTTTGCTCGAACTGCGTCGCCACGGAATCAATATAAAGACTGCGCGGATAAAATCCACGAGGGGAAATAGACTTTTACAACTGTAAAGAAACATGAAGCCCGCAATTCAATGCGATGCAATCCTTGGCAGCAATGAAAGCGGAAAAAAGGAATGCGCGATCACCGCAACGGCGATCGCACGGCGTCAGAGATTGGCTTCAGACACAATCTTCCACTGCGAACCTTCGCGCGCCCAGTATTGGCGCTTGCGTGTGGCATGCCGGCTCTTGCCTATCGTCGCTTCCTGCGTAAAGGCGGCGACGATCAATTCCTTCTGATCCGGATAACGGAAGAAGGACACATCCTGCAAGGTCACGTCGACCTTGCGTGCGCCGAGCAGCGATTGGTGCATCTTGTGCAGCCAGCCGTTCAGGTCTTGTCCGCGCGGCGCCTTGAAGTTGCGTGAATAGTGCTTGCGCAGGCGATCCGGATCGGTGCTGGCAAAATCCTCGCGCCACGATTCCAGCATCTTGTTGGCGCTGCTACGCTCGGCTTCCCACTTGGCCTTGCTGATGAACTTGATGTCTTCGCTGATGATGACCGGTGTGTTGCCCACTTCGACCGATGCAGACAGTTCCTTCAGATCAGGATTGGTCAGCACCACGCAGCCATCCGATGACAGCGGCGGCCGGCTGTAACTGTCGGACGGCGTACCATGCAACCAGATGCCGTAACCGCTGCGGCCATTGGCCCGGTCCCACTCGTTCGGATAATTGATCGGCAGCGCGCCGGGACCGTAGAAATCCGGCAGCTTGGCGCCCGGCAGGCGCTGCGTGATGTAGTACACGCCGAGCGGCGTTTTCTGATCGCCCTCTTTGACCTTGTTGACGCCGAGCTTGCCCTGGCTGACGTAGTAGTCGCTGGTCAGCTTCAGCTTGCCGTGGTCGTTCTCGTACACATATAAACGCGACAGCTTGGCGTCGACCAACACGATGTTCTTCTGGTCGGGCCGCATCTGCACGACGACACGCGGCATCAGGTTCGGATCCGGTCGTTCGCGCAGCGACTTGAGACGCACGATCGCTTCTTCGCGCAGGTTGTTCAGCTTGTCGGCCGGCGCGTTCGATGCCGCGCCAAAGGCCTTGATCGGTTGCGTATGCAGCAGCAGCAAGTCGCCGCGGATCAATTGTCCGAGGCGGAAATTGGGAAACGCGCTGACTAGCGCATCGGCCTTGCTTTGCGCTTCGCGCAAGCGATTGGCGGCGAGCGCCTTGTAGACTTCCACCAGCATGATTTCAGGATCAGGCCGCGCCGGCACCCCGGGTTTGCTGCCGTTCGCAAACGACGGCAGCGGCAGCGCCATCCCGGCGATCAGCACGCTCGAGACTGCCTGCAGCACAGCCTTGCCGGCCGCTTGCCTGATACGCTCCGCGGCCACGCGCGGCTTGATCCTGGAACAAGACATCAGTTACCCGAACGCTCCTGCGTGATTTGCCATTTGCCGCCCTGCCTGCTCAGCACCAGCGTCTTGCGGCTGTTGGCCTTGACGCGGTCCGAATCGTAAATCTGGCGGAACTTGACGGTCGCGGTATTGCCGTTGACGACAATCTGCGGGCTTTCGATCTTCACGTTGATATATTTCTTGTCTTCGATGCGGGCGCGGCGCTCGTCAGCCCAGTCCTTGCGCGACTGCTTCGCCGGCAGGTCGAAACTGCCGCTGTAGGCACTCAGATAACCCCTCACATCGCGCGCGCTCCAGGCTTTTGCCCAGCCGTTGACGGCAGCCATCACTTGTTCGCGCTCGGCATTCGCCGCCGCAACCGCCTTGGCCTTCGCATCGCGCTTGGCAGCTTCTTCCTTCTGTTTCTGTTCCTGCTGGCGCTTCAATTCCGCCGCGCGTTCCGCTTGCGCGTCCGCCTTCGGCGTTTCCTTCACGACCGGTTTCGGTTCGGATTTCGGTTCCGGTTTTACCTCGGCCTTCGGCGGCGGTTTGGCGGTTTCCGCTTGCGGCGCCGCGGCGACCGTCGGCACTTTCGGGTTGATCACGCCGCTGGTGCTGCCGACCAGCGTATGGATCATCGTCAGCTTGGCTTTTGCATTGCCATTCTTGCTGTCAAGCTGCAGCGCCTTGTCATAGGCTTCGCTGGCCAGCTTGGCGTGCACGTCGCCCAGATTTTCATAGGCTGTGGCATAGGTCGGATTCGTGTGGATCGCCTTGTCCAGCGCAATCCGCGCCTTTTCATATTGACCGCTCGCGGCGTACAGCACGGCGAGATTGTTGTAGGGCTCGGGCAATGCAGGATAGTCTTCCGTCAACTTCGTGAACACGGCGATCGCCTCGTTCGACTTGCTCTGCTCGGTCAGAATCACGCCCTTCAGAAAACGCATCTGCGGATCGCGCGGATTCTTGGCGAGGTAGGCGTCGGCCTGCTTGAGCGCCTGCGCCTGCTGGCCGGCGCGCAGCAACTGCGACACGTCCGCCAGTTCGTCGGCCATCGCCGGCGCATGCAATCCCGCCAGCAAACCCGAAATGACCAACGCGCGGCCAAGCAGTTTGCTCAAGCCAGTATCGAGCCGATTCGAAGGAAGGATGCGACGTGACGCAAAAGGCATGGTATTCCCTGTTATGTAATTAGAGGATTTCGCGCAGCCGATATAGTACGACAAACGCAGCGCACCGCCCAAGGGCCACCGCCGCCATGTGGCGCAGCGGCCTCGTTCGCATGGACAAATTGATCATGCGGGCAGGTGCGGCGCGGCGATGCTCGCCGATTTCCTTTGCCCGGCAAGGTACCGCAGAAATGAAGAACCGCACCGGCGCCTGCGGCGCGGATGCGGTGCAGGCGGCCTGCCTTAAGGCGCCGGAGCCTTGTCGCCGGCAGCGGATGCGGTCTGGCCCGTCGCCCCCAGCGCATATGACATGCGCAGCATCGTCGGCGCGTCCGTCGATGCCGGCGTTTCCTGGGCCACCGTAATCACCGCCGCCGAAGTGTGGCGCGCAAGCTGCGGATGCGGCGTCAGCCATTGCGTCAATTCGTTCTGAAAGGCCCAGCCGCTGATGCCGGCCATCAGCGCGACACCGGCGGCGACCGCCACCCAGACAGGCCGTGACGATTTTTCGGCAACGGCAGCGGGCCGCTGCTGCAGCGATGCTTCGTGTTCGGCCGCCAGTTGCTGTGCATGCGCCGCGCGCTCTTCGGCACGGGCGGCAAGACGCTGGCGCAGCGTTTCCGCCTGCTGCTGTTCTTCCTGCGCGCGCAATTCCGCTTCGCGGCACAGCTGCTCTTCTGCCTGCAGTTTTTCCTCGATGGCTTGCAACCTGGCGGTTTCCGCTTCGGCCCGTTGCAGTTCCAGCTTGCGCTGCTGCTGCAAGGCGCGCAAGGCGTTTTGCTCGGCGCGCGCGCGCAATTCTTCCGCGTGCATCAGTTCGGTTGCTTCGATCATCTTGCGTTCTGAAGCTTCGTTCGCCGCATGCTGGACTTCGGCCTGCAGGATTTCCTTTGCCAACCGCTGTTTTTCCACGGCGGTTGCGGCCTCGGTTGCGCGTGTCAGCGTCCGCTGCGCTTCTTCCCTGCTGCGCAGGATCGCGGCCTGCTCACGCTCGGCGTGAATGCGTTGCTGCGTGGCGAGGAGCGCGGCCTGCTCGGCAGCAAGCTTGGCCTGTGTGGCCTTCAACACCAGCGCTGCGGCATCGGCGCGCTGCTCCTCGACTTGCAGTTTTTCCTCGATCGTGTCGACGGCCTGGCGCTCCAAGTACGCGCGCGCGCGTTCCGCCTGCGCCAGCTCGATGGCCTGCTGCGCACGGCGCTCCGCCGCTTCCGCCGCCTGGCGCTGCAATTCCGCCTGCTGCGTCGCGGCTTCCAGCTTGCTTTTCTCCGCTGCAAGTTTCGCTTCCTGTGCTGCGCGCAATGCCTGTTCGGTTTCGGTCTGCGCCTGCAGGGTCGCGGCTTCCTGCTGCTCCGCCTTCGTACGGGCCTCGGCTTCGGCGCGGGCTTGCTGCGCCATTGCCAGTTTTTCCTGGACAGCCTGCAGCGCCTGCTGTTCGGCTTCGCTGCGCGCGCGCTCGGCCTGCGCCAATGCCACCGCTTCGGCCGCCTGCTGTTCCAGCGCTAGCGCCGCTGCTTGCTGCGCTTCGGCCTTGACCTTGGTCTGTTCCAGCGCGAGGCGGGTGGCCGCTGCCTCGGCCTCGGTCGCTTCGCGGATTTTCTTTTCGGCCAGCTCGCGTTCGCGCAGCAACTCCATCTGCTGCAATTCAGCCTGCGCGCGCGCTTCGGATGCCGCCTGCGCGGCTTCCTCGATGCGGCGTTTCTCGGCCAGCGCCTGTGCCTCGATTTCTTCCGCTTCCGCGCGCTGGCGTTCGGCTTGCGTCAGCTCGACCATCTTGCGCGCCTTGTCCAGTGCGGCCTGCGCCGACTTGCGTTGCAGGCCGACCTTGGCTTGTACTTGCGCCAGCGCATGCTGGTTAGCTGTACATTCTGCTTCGCGCGCGGCACGTAATTGCTGATCGGCCTGCTGCTGGGCGAGCAGCATCGCTGCATGCTTTTCCTCGGCGCGGATACGGGCTTCGGCTTCCGCTTTGGCGGCTTTTTCCTGCGCCAGTTTTTTTTCGCTGGTGCGCAACAGGATTTGCATGGTCTCGGCACGTTCGCGCTCGGCTTTCAGCTTTTCCTGCATCAGGCTCAATGCGTGCTGCTCGTCACGCGCGCGTTGCGATTGCACGCGCGCCAGTTCCACCGCTTCGCGCGCCTTGGCCAGCGCTGCTTCCGCGGCGGCCGTTTTCAGTTCCGCCTGCTGCTTGATGGCGGCGTTTTCAGTTTCCTGCGCGGCACGGGCTTTCTGCTCGGCTTGCTGCTGCATGCGCAGCAATTCGGCTTTCTGCTGCTCGGCCTCGGTCCGGGCGGCGGCATGATAGGCGGCCTTCTGCTCTTCACGGGCCTTTTCCTGCATGGCAGCGATCGCGCGCTGCTCGGCGGCGGCGCGTTCGCGCTCGGCATCTGCCAGCTCCAGTGCCTGCTGTGCTTTCGTTTCGGCCAGTTCGGCGGCCTCGCGCTGCAGTTCGGCGAGTTCGGCCGCCTTGTCAATCGCTTCCTGTTCCGCCGCGGCGCGCAACACGGCCATGTCGGCTGCTTCGCGTTCCATCGCGAGGCGTTCTTCAGCCAGTTCGCGCGCACGTTCTTCCTGTTCATTGCGCACGCGTGCGGCGGCTTCTGCCTGCTGTTCGGCGATTTCGCGCTGACGCGCTTCCTCAATGGCGCGCGCCTCGACTGCGACGCGCGCACGTGCCTGCGCATCGGCCTGGTGCTCGGCTTCGACACGGGCGATGGCGGCGTTCTGCAATTGTTTTTCGACCTGGATGCGCGCTTCGGTAGCGACACGCACGCGCTCGTCTGCCTCTCGGCGCGATTGCGCAGCCGTTGCGGCCAACTGCTCGACATGTTCGCGGCGCTTGGCGGCAGCGCGCATTTCTTCTTCGGCATCGAGGCGCAGGCGCAGCGCTTCGAGCACGCTTTGCTCGGCTTCGATGCGCGCTTCCGCCACGGCCTGCTGTTCCTTCTCGGTGGCGGCGCGGGCCAATGCTTCTTCGCGGGCGCGCACTTCGGCAGGCGCGCGATTGAGCATGGAGATCAGTGCGACCGTATCGGCTTCCTCACGCTTTTGCGCCAGCACCAGCGCCTCGCTGCGTGCATTGGCGAGCGTGTCAGCGGCTTCACGCGCAGCCTTTTCCTGGCGCTGATGCTGCCGCGCGACTTCCGCCATTTGCGCTTCGGCCTTGGCGCGCTGCTCGCCCTCGTCGCGCGCGGTTTGCGTCGCGATTCTCGCTTCGTTGATGCGTTCTTCGGCTTCGCGGCGGGCGCGTTCGGTTTCCTTGGCCAGCTTTTCGGCAGCAGCAGCGGCGCGCGCATGCAGTTGCGCTTCCTCTGCGGCTTTTTCGGCGGCGCGCTCGCGCGCACGTTTTTCGGCGCTGGCACGTTCGCCGGCAATCAGGCTTAGTTGCTGGTCGGCTTCGGCGCGCGCGCGCAGTTCGGCGATTTCCTTGTTGGCGGCGGCGGTGCGCGCTTCGCTCGCAATACGGGCCTGGCGTTCGGCTTCGATACGGGCGCGGCTGGCAGCGATGGCGTCTTCTTCCGCCCTGGCGTTCTTGTTGGCTTCGGCGATGGCGGCGGCGTCCGCGATCGCCCGTTCTTCGGCCAGCGAACGGGCATGCGCCTCGGCGTGCGCGCGGTTTTCCGCGGTGACAGTGGCCTTTGCTTCGGCTTCGACGCGCGCGATGGCGGCGCGGATTGCCTTCAGGTCCATGCCGGCGACGCGCTCGTTCTTGATCGGCATGTCGATCTCGTCGATATAGGCATCGTTGCCGGCATCCACTGCCTGCAACGCATCGTTCTTGCGCACGGTCTGATTGCTGTTCATCGCGGTCCTCGTTGAGCCTGCGGCCGCGCTGCGCAATGCATGGACGGCCTTTCCTGTCAGGCATTATCAAGGGACGGGTGGCAAATCAGCCGCCGAAAAGAAGGGAAAAGCCGGGCTATTTCACCGATATACGGGAAGGCAAGAACTGCCCTGCCTTATCGGTCTGGCAACAACGGGCTAGCCGCCGCGCGCCGGCAACGCGCTGAGGATGCTGCCAAGCCGCTCCATCCTGAACGGCTTGACGAGAAAGTAATTCATGCCGGCATCCATGCAGGTCTGGATATCGGACAGCGCGCCGGCCGCGGTCAGCGCCACGATCGGCAAGTTCGACGCCGGCGCCGGCAGGCCGCGTATCGCACGCGTCGCCGCCAGGCCGTCCATTTCCGGCATGTGCATGTCCATCAGGATCACATCGTAGGCATCGGCCTGCACCGCACGCACTGCTTCGTGGCCGTTCGGCACAACGTGCACGGTATGGCCGGCCTTCTTCAGCAGCGAGCTTGCAACCTTCTGGTTGATTTCGTTATCTTCGGCCAGCAGGATGCGCAATCCTTCGCTGCAAGGCGCCAGCGCTTCTGCGGGGGCTGGCGCCACATCGTCCACACAGGGTGCAAACGCCAGCTCGAACCAGAAACGGCTGCCCACGCCCAGAGTGCTGTCGACGCCGATGCGGCCGCCCTGCAGTTCGACGATCTTCCTGCAGATCGACAAGCCCAGGCCGGTGCCGCCGAAACGCCGCGAGATCGAACCGTCCGCCTGCGAAAACGACTGGAACAGGCGGCCCTGCGCTTCCGGTGCAATGCCGATGCCGCTGTCGATGACGGTGAATCGCAGCAGCACCTGTTCGGCGTCACCCGCCAGCCGGTCGACGTGCAGACTGACGCCGCCCCTTTCGGTAAATTTCAACGCGTTGCTGAGCAGGTTCAGCAATACCTGCCGCAGGCGGCCCGCATCGCCGACCAGCATGCGCGGCAAGTCGGGCGCATAGTCGGCGCTCAGGCTCAGCGAGGCTGCGCGCGTACGCGCATCCATCAGCTTGACCACGCTGTCGACTGTCTTGAACAAGTCGAAATGCGCGGCATCAAACTCGAGATTGCCGGCTTCCAGCCTTGAGAAATCGAGGATGTCGTTCAGGATGGCAAGCAGCGCCTCCGCCGAATACTGCGCAGTTTCGAGGTGTTCGCGCTGCGCCGGATCGGTCGCTTCGCCGAGCGCCAGCTGCATCATGCCGAGCACGCCGTTCATCGGCGTGCGGATTTCGTGGCTCATGACGGCAAGGAATTCCGATTTGGCGCGCGACGCCGCTTCGGCCGCATCGCGCGCCACAGACAGTTCGCGCGTGCGTTCGACCACCTGGCTTTCCAGGTCGCGGGTCAAGTGCACCAGCGATTCGTACAGCTGGACGTTGGACAGGCCGGCCGCAATATTCGTGCACAGCAAATCGATCAGCCGGCATTCCAGTTCGGTCAAGCCGCGCTGCAGCGGCAGGAAAATCGCGTATTCGCCGCTACCGTTCAGCGGGCGGATATACAGGCAGGCATGCTCGTGGGTATAGACATTCAGCTGCGTTTCCAGCGCGTGCGCGATCACGAACTCGGCTGCGTCCGAAGAACGTGCCGCGTCGACAGCCTGCACCGTGCGCAGTTCGCGGCTGCCCGGCGTACGGCTCACCACGACGCCGGCGCAGGGATGTCCGATCAATGCATTGACCTGGCGCAGCACCTGCCCGGCAAAGCTTTCCTCGGACAGCGATTGCAGCAGCGTATCGGCAGCGACTATTACCTGCTGCAGGCCGTTACGGTTTTTTTCCAGCAGCACGATGTCGTCGTAGGCGCGCAAGGCGGACACGACGCAGGTCAGCAGCTTTTGCCGCGTCAATTCAGTTTTTGATTTGTAGTCGTTGATGTCGTAATCCATCACAACATCGCGTTCCGGCGCCTGCCCCGGCTGGCCGGTGCGCAGCACGATGCGCACGCGCCGATCGCGCAATTGGTCGCGGATGTGGCGCACCAGCTTCAGGCCGGCATCGTCTTCTTCCATCACGACGTCGAGCAGCACGATCGCGATGTCGGTCGCCGTGCGCAACACCTCGCGCGCCTCGGCGGCCGAGTAAGCGTGCAAAAACGCGATCGGGCGCCCCTTGAACTTGAGGTCGATCAGCGCCACCGCCGTCACCTGATGCACTTCCTCTTCGTCATCGACGATCAGGATCTGCCATGGCTTGGCATCGTCTGCATAAGCTGCTTCCTTCTCTGGCGCAAATGAAAAATCGTCGAACATGGTATTTCCTAGTCGCTGTCTCTCGCGGGGTCGCCGGCCGGCGCATCTTGCAGCGCGGCCGGATTGCGCGGGAAGCGCACGATGAAGGTCGTGCCGACGTTCAGCTGGCTTTCGACCGAAATCTGCCCGCGCAGGCTGCCGGTCACGAGGTTATGGATGATGTTCAGGCCGAGGCCGCTGCCGCCGCGGCCGCGCATGGTGGTGAAGAAGGGATCGAAGATGCGCGCGAGGTTTTCCTGCGGGATGCCGGCGCCGTTGTCGGAGAAACGCAATTCGATCTGGTCGGTTTCGCGTCCGTTCAGATAGACATTGCGCACCACGATCAGCATCTCGCCGCGCGCATCCTCAGCGAAGGCATGCAGCAGCGCATTGGTGACGAAGTTGGTGATCACCTGCGCCAGCGCCCCCGGGTAGGTATCGACTTCGATCGCCTCGTCGCAGTGCACGCTCAGCCGGTGCTCGGTGCGCCGCAGCATCGGGCTGAGATTCGACAGCACCTCGTCGATATAGGGCTTGAGCCGGAACACGCGCTGCTCTTCGCTAGTCTGGTCCACCGCGACATCCTTGAAGCTCTGGATCAGCGTCGCGGCGCGTTCCATGTTCGACAGCAGCAGCTTGCTGATCGTGCTGGCGGTGCCGACATAGGCGTCCAGATCGGAGCGTTTCATCTCGCCGGTCTGGTACAGCGACTTCAGCCGCGCCGTTTCTTCCGCCAGCGTCGATGCGCCTGTCACGCCGACGCCCACCGGCGTATTGATTTCATGCGCAACGCCGGCCACCAGCTGGCCGAGCGACGCCAGCTTGGCCGATTCCACCAGCTGCTTCTGCGTGCGGCGCAAGGAGCTGAGCGTATCGCTCAATTCGTGGTTCTTCTGGCTCAGCGCCTGCGTGCGCGCCTTGATCTTTTGTTCGAGATCGTTGTACAGCACGGCGTTTTCCAGCGAGATCGCGATCTGCGTCGACAGAATTTGCAATAGCTCGGCATGCTGCGGCGTGAAAGCGTCGACCGCCAGGTTGTTTTCCATGTACAGGATGCCGACCAGCTGGCCCTGCTTCTGCAGCGGCAGGCACAGGATCGATTTCGGACGCTCGTGCTCGATGTAGGCGTCGCTGTTGAAATGGCTGTCGTTCTCGGCATCGCCCAGCACGATCTTTTCGCGCGTGCGTTTGACGTAATTGACGATCGCCAGACTCAGGTTGCCGCTTTTTTCTACTGCCTTCGCCTGCTGCACGACGATGCCGTCGGTGTTGATTTCGGCCTGCACGAACAGGTTGTCGTGTTCGACCAGCAGCAGCGATCCTTTTTGCGCGCCGGCGTTTTCGATCAGCAGCAGCATCAGCTTGGACAGCAGCTTGTCCAGATGGATTTCACCGGACAGCGTCTGCGACGCCCTGATCACGGTCTGCACGTCGACTTCCTGCTCGCGCGCATCGGCGAGGCTTTGCATATCGCCACGGCGCTGCGGATGCAGGCGGCCCAGCAGGACCGGATACAGTTCCTCCAGCTGGTGCGCCTTGGCGGAGGCGCCCCAGTCTTCATAACGCGCATGCGCCTGTTCCAGATGCATGCGCGCATTGATTTCGCTGCCTTGCGCCAGGTAGAACTTGCCGGCCAGCTCATGCGACAAGGCTTCGTCGTTGAGAAAGGCGTAGTCGCGCGCCTGCGTGATCGCCGCTTCGTACAAACGTGCCGCGCGCGCCGGCTTGCCGGCGACACGCTGGCATTCGGCCTCGATCAGCAGCCACTTGTGCCGGTAATTCATCGGCGCGTGATCGGCCCAGGGCTTGAAGCGCCGCTGCATGACCTTTGCCTGGCGCAGCGTCTGTTCGGCGGCGTCGCTGCCGGGACGGCACAAGGCCAGCGCAGCCAGCGAATGCACCCACATCAGGAAGCCGGACGACGGCGTGCCGTAGTCGAAACCCGGCAGGCTCAGCGCCTCTTCCGCATGCACGCGTGCGCTGGCGTAGTCGCCGAAATACAACTCGCCAATGGACTGGATCGTGCGCACGTAGAACAGTCCCCAGGGATCGGATGCATTCTTGCGCGCCAACGCGAAGTCTTCCTGCTCGCGGCCCTGCGTGACGTCGTCGACCGATTCGCCCACCAGCCGCGCAAACAGGATGGCCCACGGGATCATCACGCCGAGCAGCGCCGGGTAATCCATCTTGCGGTAGATGTCGAGATCCTTGCGGATGTGCTGCAACGCATCGCGCACATTGCTGCCCGACTGGAAGCGGATCGCGTCGGAAAACGACAGCGCCACCATCGCGCCCGGGCGGTCGCCGATTTCCATCGCCTTCACGTAAGTATCCAGCAGCGGTTCCAGCGACAGGCGGAAATGTTCCTGCCGGTGACGGATGATGCCGTGAAAGATGCCGACCGCGCCGAGCAGGCGCTTGTCGCCGCCGAGTTGCGACGCCAGCTTGCCGAACTTGTAGCCGTCGACCGGTTGCCCCAGCTTGCCGGCCAGCGTGCGGCCCCACACCGCGTAGGCATACGCGGCGTTCGGCGCCGCGCCGTAGCGGATCGAGCGCCGCACGATTTCGAGCGCTACCCACAACACCGTGTTCGACCCGGCCAGGTAGGTGAAGCCATAGCCGAGGAAAGCCATCGTCGCAAAGGCCTGCAGCAGGAAATCCGGATCGGTCGCCGGCGGCAGGCGTGCGAGGTCCATCGGATCGCGGCCGCGCAGCGCGAGCTTGAGTTTCAGACGCGCCAGCTGGATATCCTTCTCGCCGAGGTTGCGCGGCAATTTGATACCGGAAATCTCCAGCATCTCGATACCCGTCTTCATCAGCTCCTGCGGCTTGTAGATCGCGCCGTAGCAGCGGATCAGGTAATCCTTGGCGGCGATCGCTTCGGCCGGCGTCGCGCTTCTGTCGCAGACGATCTGGCACAGGCGTTCCATCTCGCGATAGTCGGCGCGCGCAAATGCGGCGTTGATCAGCTCCATGTACAGCTCGTGCATGAAGGCCTGCTTGTCGGACCAGATGTCGACGCTGCCGAAGGCTTCGGCGATATGCACGCAATCGCGATGCACGTCGAAAGCCGCTGATTGCCGCGCCTTCTTGGCGGCGAACAGGTTGAGGTCTGCCAGCTCGCTGGCCTGCTGCGCCGTCGTCAGGAAATTCCGCCCGCGGTTCAGGTGGTCGACGATATCGAAGATATGCTCTTCGCGCTCGGCTTCGGAGAGGCGCTGCAGCAACAGGCGCCCGATGCGCAGGTGCACGGCATCGGTTTCCTCTTTCGGGATGCCTTCGTAGGCAGCCTGCTGCACCTTGTCGTGCTGGAACTGGTACGACTGGCCCGAGCCGCCTTGTGCCGCCATGCTTTCGGCCGGCAGGATCAGGCCGGCCTGCGTCGCCGCGCGCATCAGTTCGACGATGCGCGGCTGCGGCGTTTCGCCCACCGTTTCCAGTGTGCGCACATCGAAGCGGCTGCCGATGCAGGCCGCGATCGTCAGCAGGCGCTGCGTCTCCGGAGGCAAGCGGCGCAGTTCCCGGGTCAGCAACTCGACCACGTTGTCGGTCATGCCGGCCGCCTCGATCTGCGCAAGGTCCCAATGCCAGCCGCCGTTATCAAAGCGCAGCAGATTGTCCGCGTGCAGGCTCTTGATGAACTGGCCGATGAAGAAGGGATTACCCATCGTCTTGCGGTACACCAGCTGCGCCAGCGGCCGCACGTCGGCGCGCTCGCGCCGTAGGCTGTCGGCGATCAGGTCGGCGATGCTGGCCTCCGGCAGCCCGCCGACCTCGATCGTCGTCACGTCGGTGTCCTTGCGGATCAAATCCAGCGTCAGCGGCAAGGGATGCGCGACATCGATCTCGTTGTCGCGGTAGGCGCCGATCAGCAGCAGGCAGGGATCGTCGAGATTCTTCATCAGCAGCGAGATCAGCTTCAGCGAGGCGGCGTCGGCCCACTGCAGGTCGTCGAGGAACAGCACGACCGGATGATCCGAATGCGTGAACACGCTGACGAAGTTCTGCATCACATAGTTGAAGCTGTTGCGCGTGGCGCCCAGCGGCGGCACCTTCGGTTGCCGGCCGATGATGAATTCCAGTTCCGGAATGGCATCGACGATCAGCTGGCCGTTCGGCCCCAGCGCCTTCTGCAGCTTGCCGCGCCACATTGCGATGCGGTTTTCGCTCTCCGTCAGGATCTGCCGCATCAGTTCGCGGAAGGCCTGGTTAATCGCGGAATACGGAATGGTGCGCTTGAACTGGTCGAACTTGCCGGAGATGAAGTAGCCGCCCTGCGCGACCACCGGCTTGTGGATTTCGTTGACCAGCGAAGACTTGCCGATGCCGGCGTAGCCGGTCACCAGCAGCATTTCCGCGCTGCCTGCCACCACGCGCTTGAAGGCGTTCAGCAGGCGCACGTATTCGTTGTCGCGCCCGTACAGCTTCTGCGAAATCTGCAGGCGGTCGCACACGTCGTGCTGCGCCAGCGGAAAAGTTTCGATCGCTTCGCCAGCAACGAGCGCGCGCTGGCAGCGCTCCAGGTCGCCGATCAGGCCGTCCAGGCTTTGATAGCGGTCTTCGGCATTCTTGGCGAGCAGCTTCAGGATGATGTTGCCCAGCGCATCCGGAATCGCAGGGTTGAAGCGGCCCGGCGGCAGCGGCTTCTTCGCGATGTGGCTGTGGATCTGCTCCATCACGCTGTCGAACTCGAACGGCACATGACCGCTCGCGAGTTCGTACATCACGATGCCGAGCGAGTAGTAGTCGCTGCGGTAGTCGATCTGCCGGTTCATGCGGCCGGTCTGTTCCGGCGAGATATACGCGAGCGGCACCGCCGCTTTGTCGAGAAATTCCACCGCGCCATCCGCCAGCCAGCGGATATTCGCCAGGCAGATCGCCTGATGCAGGTCCGTATGCGCGTGCACCTCGCGTAACCCGCGCGCCATCGCGATGAATATCGCGATGGCGCCGGCGAGATCGTAGGTCGCTGCCGCC
>DATMTZ010000285.1:0-2459 GCA_035563975.1 Oxalicibacterium sp.
AGTTTGCGGCCGGCGGGGGATGCTGATTCGGGCGTTAGACTGGAGCGGGGCGGAATGCGTTGCTGCCGCGGTTGCCTTCGGTAAGACCGAGGCGATAGGAGGTCGATGGCTCGTCAGCGGTATCAGCTGGCGGCACCAGAGAAAAGACATTCGACAGGCAGGCCTGGTCCTGAATACGCTCGATTTCGCTCATCAGCGCCAGCAGTTTTTCCAGCCACGGATAACGTGCATACCGTTTGGCGAGATTGCTTTCCCGCAATTCGGTGATCGTTTCGGGCGTCAGGATGCGCGGCCGCGTACGGCTGTAGACGCCGCCGTGCAGTTGCGCTCTTTTACCCAGATAGGCCAGCGCGCATCGACGCTTGTAGTCGATCAACTCGTCGGCGTCGTCGGACAGATCCGCCGGGGCGCGCCGCGCAGCGATCTGGTGCAGATAGCTGTTCCAGTCGCCTTCACGGTTATTGACCGCATACGAATCGGTCGTCAGGTTCGAAGCAAAAAAGATGTTGTCCATCACGGTTGACATAGGGCCTCCGATGAATGCTGCACACACATTGGTAACTGCTCAGATTGCCTTCAAGCGCGGCTGTTCGACTTCTTGACCCGGTGAGACAGGTAGGGAATGGTCGCGCTGGAAAAGTTGATCTAATGGCAAGATACGCCATAACCTGCGGCGGGCAATGTGCGCCAGAACACATAAGAATTCAAAACTCTGACAAGGCTGAAAAAAGCCGCTGATTGACAACAAGTTGCAGGATGGAAATGCTTCGGGCCGGCGCGAAGCCGCTCCGGCCCAGAGACTGAACGACGAAAATCCAGGGACACCGTGAGACGAATACGCAATTAATCGCGCCGCGCCCGTCTTACCAATCGTCATGGCCTCTTTTAAAGTAGGGCCTGTTGCGCTTACAGACACGGGAAGGAATAACAATGGCATCGCAAATATTCGACTTCGAAGGTCCCAGGGGCTATCGCTTGTCCGGTCGCTTGATCGAACCGGAAGGCGCCCCGCGCGGCTGGGCGATCTTTGCCCACTGCTTTACCTGCGGCAAGGACAGTCTGGCGGCGACGCGCGTGACGCGGGCGCTGGCTGAACATGGCGTCGGCGTACTGCGCTTCGACTTTGCGGGATTGGGCACCAGCGGCGGCACTTTCGGCGATTCCAGTTTTGCGGCCGATGTGAACGATTTGATCGCCGCCGCGCAGGCGATGAACGAAGCCGGCAAGCCCCCGTCACTGCTGATCGGACATAGTCTGGGCGGCGCGGCTTCGCTGATGGCGGCCGGCGAACTGCCTGGCATACGCGCCGTCGTGACCATCGGTGCGCCGTTCGACGTCGCGCATGTGCTGCGCCTGTTCGACCCGGCCGGGCTGGAGAAAGTGGAAACGCAGGGCGAAGCGGAAGTGCATCTGGGCGGACGACCTTTCGTCGTGCGCAAAAGCCTGGTCGACGGCTTGCGCCAGCACGACCTGCGTGCGCGCATCGCCGCGCTGCAGCGGCCGTTACTGGTGATGCATGCGCCCGGAGATGATACGGTCGGGTTAGACAACGCCACACATATCTTTGCCTCGGCCAGGCATCCCAAGAGTTTCGTGTCGCTGGACGATGCCGATCACCTGCTGACGCGCCGCGCCGATGCGGATTATGTCGCCGGTCTGATTACCGCATGGGCGTCCCGCTATTTGCCGGATGCTGACGCAGAGGTCTGAAGCCCCAGCGCATCAGCGGGTTTCAGACCCGCTGATGCGGCGGCTTTTTGCCGGTATCGCCAAGGATGCAGCTGAGCTGTTCCAGGTCGTTTTCGATGTTGGCGGCTCTTTCCAGCCGCTCTTGCGAAATCGCAAGGTTGACCAGCGAGCGTAGCGCTTCTGCATACAGTTTGCGGTTGTGCGTTTCCAGTGTGCAAAAGGCCGCGGCGAGCTGGTCGATGGCGTCATCAGTGTTCATGGTGCAGACTCGTTCTCTTGAAACAATCCGTCAGTGAGAAACGCATCCTTCGCTATAGTTCATTCAAAAATGCGAATACCGTGTTTTTCGCAGTTGTCCGCGTCGACATCAACGCGTACCGCTTCTGTTGAATAGCGAACATCCTGCCGCGCCAAGGACCGCTACGATGAAGCGTGATCGACAGGAGCTGCAATGGACGACATCAAATACAAGGATCGCGCGATCTCGCTGGTCACGCAGGAGTTCGGCAACGGCACGGCAGTCGAAGTGGCGGTCGACGGTGACAAAGTGCTCGATCGTTACGACGCGCGTGCGCTGTTCACCACCGAGGAAGAAGCGTTGCGGGCGGGCGAGCAATACGGCAGGGATTACATCGACGGCCGCCCGCTCGCCGGAAAACGCACCAATGCGGACGAATCGGGCAAGACCGTGCACTCTTACAACCCGGGCGACCACGGCACTGGCCGCGGCTAGGTCCGCGCGACGCGTCGGCACGCTCAGGTCGCCGAAC
>DATMTZ010000286.1:0-8832 GCA_035563975.1 Oxalicibacterium sp.
GGCATGCACGGCGATTGCGAAGCTGCCGCCGCTCATGCTGAGGTCCTGCATCGCCGCCGTCACGGCCGCGCCCAGCGCCTTGGCGGCCTTGGCGCGCGCCTTCGACAGCTTTTGCGCCGCGCTCATGTAGGCCGCTTTCAGCTTTTCTTCCTGCGCGCGCAAGGCGTCGAGGTCGCTGGCATCGGCCAGCTGCTGCAATTGCGCGGAAAGGTTTTCCAGCTCCTGCGGCAAGTCGTCCGGTGCGACATGGAATTTGCGCCCGGCCGCATGCAAATCTTCCATGCGCTGTTCGACTTCGCGCAGGCGTGCCGGGTCCAGCTCGACGCGGCTCAGGTAATCGTTCAGCGCGTAGACCGCTTCCTGCAACTGGATGCGCGCAGGTTCCAGTACCTCCAGCACCGGTTGCAGCGCGCCGTCCAGGTCGGCCAGCTTGCCCAGCTTCAGGTTCAGCGAAGACAGCTGCGACAGCATCGGCGCGGTGTCCGATTCCGAAATCAGGTTCAAGGCTTCCTGCGCGCCTTCGATCAGGCTTGCCGCGTGCGACAGGCGGCTGTGTTCATTGGTGATCTCGGTCCACTCGCCTGCCCTGGCCGCCAGCTTTTCCAGCTCGCCGACCTGCCATTCGAGGCGTTCGCGCTCGAACAGCACGTTCTTCGCATTGGTTTCGAATTCTTCGCGTTGCTTCGCCAGCGCACGCCAGCTCTTGTATGCGGCGGCAACGGTCTTTGCTTCATCCTGCAGGCCGGCCTGGTTGTCCAGCAGCGCGCGTTGCGCATCGGCCTTCAGCAGCGACTGGTGCGCATGCTGGCCATGGATGTCGACCAGCATCTCGCCCAGATCGCGCAACTGCGTCGCGGTGGCAGCAATGCCGTTGATGAAGGCTTTCGAGCGGCCGGCGTTATCGATCACGCGGCGCAGCAGCACACTGCCGTCTTCATCGCCGAACTCGTGTTCAGCCAGCCAGCCCCGTAACGCCGCATCGACCGCGAACTCGGCGGTGATATCTGCCTTGGCCGCGCCTTCGCGCACCACGCTGGCATCGCCGCGTCCGCCGAGCGCGAGCGCCAGTGCATCGATCAGGATCGATTTGCCGGCGCCGGTTTCGCCGGTAAACACCGAGAAACCCGCGGCAAATTCCAGTTCGATGGCATCGACAATGACGAAGTCGCGAATGGCAAGCGTGCGCAGCATAGATGACGTGTTCCGAAGCAGGTCAGCGACAAGAATGGGGGAAAGCGGTCACGGCGAGGTGAAATGGAAGTACCGCGGCCGCGCTTATTTTAACCGTCCATGCACGGTCGGATATTCGTTCCAGTGCAGTTTTTCGCGCAGCGTGTCGTAATAGTTCCAGTCCTGCGGATGGAGGAAGGTGATCGTGTGCTGCGAGCGCTTGACGATTACGCGGTCGCGATGCTGCAGGCGCGCGACCGACTGCATGTCGAAGTTCAGATTGCTGTCGCGGCCGCCAACCACTTCGATCATGATTTCGCTGGTGTCGGGCAGCACGATCGGGCGGTTCGACAGCGCATGCGGCGCGATCGGCACCATCACCAGGCCGGTCAGGCTTGGATGCAGGATCGGTCCGCCGGCCGACAGCGCATAAGCGGTCGAGCCGGTCGGCGTGGCGACGATCAGCCCGTCCGAACGCTGGTTGTACATGAAATGGCCGTCGACCTGCACGCACAGTTCCACCATGCCGGACCCGGAATCGCGTGTCAGCACGACGTCGTTGAATGCCAGCGTGTGGTGCATCGACACGCCGTCACGGATGATCGAGCCTTCCAGCAGCGTGCGTTGTTCGGACGACACGCGGCCGTTCAGCATGTCTTGCAACAGCGGCATCATCTGTTCCAGCGAGACGTCGGTCATGAACCCGAGGCGGCCTTGGTTGATGCCGATCAGCGGCACCTTGTACGGTGCCAGCTGGCGCGCAATGCCGAGCATGGTGCCGTCGCCGCCGACCACGATGGCGACATCGGCCACGTCGCCGATGTCGATCAGCGGCATCGCCTCGTAAGCGTCGAGCTCGAACATGCTGGCGGTCAGCGCGCCGAACACGACGCGGCGGCCGGTCGATTGCAGGAAATCGGCGATCTGCGTCAGGGCTTGCGCAATTTCGCTGACCGAATGCGCGGTTTCGTCGACTTTCTGCTTGGCGAAAATCGCGACCGTCTCGAAGGACGAAAAGGGGGAAGAGGATGAGGTGGGCAACATGATGCGGCAGATTAGACCATAATTCCTCTTTCCGACGCCAGTTTGCGGCGCGCCGCCGTGGCAACAAACCGCCGCCGCGCGACGCATTTCGGCCGCGCATATGAATTCCCGCCAATGAAATCCCATCCGATCAAAGCCGTTCTGTTCGACCTGGACGACACGCTATGGCCGATCGCGCCCGTCATCGCGCAGGCGGAAGCGGCACTGTACGACTGGCTGCGCGAACACGCGCCAGCGCTTACCAGCCAGTTCAGCAATGAACAGTTGCGCGCGCTGCGCGACGAAGTGCTGCCGACGGATGCGCGTTACCAGATCGATCTGTGGGCCTTGCGCCACGCCACGCTGACCAGGGCCTGCCTGATGAGCGGCGCCGATCATGCTCGGATGGACGAGGCGATGGCGGTCTTTTCCGTCGCGCGCAACGCGGTCACGCTGTTCGACGATGTTTTGCCCGGTCTGGCACGTCTCTCCGAACGCTTTGCGATCGGTTCGATTTCCAATGGCTTCGCCGATCTGCAGTCAATCGGCATCGCGCACCATTTCCATACCTCGCTGGCGACCCACAGCTTCGGCCGCGCCAAGCCCGACCCGGCAATCTTTCACGCCGCCTGCGAAGCAATGGGCGTGGTGCCGCAGCAGACGCTGTATGTCGGCGACGACCCCTTGCTCGACGTGCAGGCCGCGCAGGCTGCCGGGCTGGAAGCGGTATGGATGAACCGCTTCGACCGCGCCCTGCCCGCTGGCATCGTGCCCGCCGCGATCTGCACCAGCCTGCACGAGCTCGATGTCTGGCTGACGCAGCGCATCGTCGCCGGTGCAACTGACTAGTCGGGCGGCACTTCCGCTAATATGGGTACAGCGCCAGGATTGCTTGTCCCGTGCTTGCCGCCCGTCGCCGCCTCTCATTACAATACAGAGACCATGCAACTCGATCGCCGCGCCCAAACCCTGTTGAAGACCCTGGTCGAACGCTATATCGCGGACGGCCAGCCGGTCGGTTCGCGCGCGCTGTCGCAGATCTCCGGCCTGGACTTGTCGCCGGCGACGATTCGCAACATCATGGCCGACCTGGAGGAAATGGGCTTTGTCGCCAGTCCGCATACTTCGGCCGGCCGCGTGCCGACGCCGCGCGGCTATCGCGTCTTCGTCGACACGCTGCTGACAGTGCAGGCGATCGACGAAAGCATGCTCGAGTCCAAGCTGCAGTCGAAGATGAAGACCGGCTCGTCGCAAAAAATCATTTCGAATGCGGCGCAGGTATTGTCCTCGCTGTCAGAATTCGCCGGCATCGTGCTGACGCCGCGGCGCGAGTCGGTGTTCCAGCAGATCGATTTCCTGCGGCTGTCTGAAAAACGCATTCTGCTGGTGATCGTCGGCCCGAGCGGCGACGTGCAGAACCGGCTGCTGTTGACTGACGTCGACTATTCGCCGTCGCAATTGACACAGGCGGCCAACTACATCAACCAGAACTTCGGCGGACTGAGCTTCGACGAGGTGCGCGTGCGCCTGCAGGGCGAACTGCAGCAGCTGCGCGACGACATGACGCGCCTGCTGCAGGCGGCAGTCGAAGCCGGCAGCGACGCCATGAACGACACCAGCGAGGATGTCGTGATTTCCGGCGAACGCAACCTGCTGAGCGTGTCCGACCTGTCGTCCAACATGGCTTCGCTGCGCCAGCTGTTCGACATGTTCGAGCAGAAAACCAGCCTGATGCAATTGCTCGACGTATCGAACAAGGCGACCGGCGTGCAGATTTTCATCGGCGGCGAATCGAGCCTGGTGCCGGTGGACCAGATGAGCGTGGTGACCTCGCCGTACAAGGTCAACGGCAAGGTAGTCGGCACGCTGGGCGTGATCGGCCCGACCCGCATGGCCTACGAACGCGTGATCCCGATCGTCGATATCACTGCCAAGCTGCTGTCCAATGCGCTGAGCCACTCGCCGGGCTGACCCACCCGGCTTTACCGCGCAAAAAAACAAAAAAGCCGCTGCAATCGCCAGCGGCTTTTTTTTACATTACGCAAGGAGCGCGTCACTTCTTGTTCTTGGCCTGGCATTCCCTGCAATGGCCGTACAACGCCAGCGCGTGATCGGCGATGTCGAAGCCGTGTTCCTGCGCAATCTTGACCTGGCGCTTCTCGATCTCTTCGTCGAAGAATTCCTCGACCTTGCCGCAATCCAGGCACACCAGGTGATCGTGGTGCGAACCTTCGTTCAGCTCGAACACGGCCTTGCCGGTTTCAAAGTGATTGCGCTGCAGCAGGCCGGCCTGCTCGAACTGCGTCAGCACGCGATAGACAGTCGCCAGGCCGACGTCCAGATTGTCGTTCAGCAGGATGCGATAGACGTCCTCGGCGCTCAGATGGCGCACTTCGGCATTGTGGAAGATGTCGAGAATCTTCAAACGGGGCAGCGTCGCCTTGAGGCCGCTGGCTTTCAGCTCGGACGGGTTGTTGGGCATGTTTCTTGTTCGGATAAGGATGATCTGCTTTATCATATAGTGTTTTCGACCAATTGCTCAATCCGCTTGGAACCCTTTATGCAAATGTTGCCTCTTCATTCCCGCCTGCCGGCCGGCGGCGCGTTGTGTGTTGCGCTGGCGATGGTCCTCGGCGGCTGCGCATCGAAGAATCCGTTGATGGAAGAGCCGACTCCGGTCGCATCCAGGGCCAAGCCTGCTGCCGAACCGAAGGCGGCCAGCGCCGAGCCGGCGCCGGCACAAGATGCAAAACCGGCCGCCGCTGAAGCCGCACCCGCAACTGTCGAAGCGCCTGCTGCAGCCCAGACCGTGCCTGTCGCAGCTGCCTCGTCGCAGCAGACCAGCGCCACGCAGCCAAGCGGCGTGCACGTCGAACACAAGAAACGTTTCCTCGGCATCTTCTCGCCTTATCGTCCGGACATTCAGCAAGGCAACTTCGTGTCGCAGGAAATGGTCGCGCAGCTGAAGGAAGGCATGACGCCGGATCAGGTCGTTTTTTTGATGGGCACGCCGCTGCTGAATGACGTGTTCCATGGCGAACGCTGGGATTACCCGTTCCGCATGCAAAAGGGTAACGGCGAAATCACGACCAGTCACGTGACCGTCTACTTCGAGAACAATCGCGTGTCGCGGATCGAAGGCGGCGGCGAACTGCCGACCGAGGCCGACTACCTGGCGCGCATTGCCAACAAGGCCAAACAGAAAAAATAATCTTGAGGCATTCCAGATGACATTTATGCATATTGCCGTCGCCGGCGCATCGGGCCGCATGGGCCGCATGCTGGTCGAGGCCATCATCAACGCGGACGACGCGAAACTGGCCGGCGCGCTGGATCTCCCCTCTTCGCCTGCGATCGGCAGCGACGCCGCCGCCTTTCTCGGCAAGCCGGCCGGCGTGCCTATCGAATCCGATTTCGCCAAAGGCCTGGCGAAGGCGCAATACCTGATCGACTTCACGCGTCCCGAAGGCACGCTGGAGCACCTGAAATACTGCGCCGCCAACAATATCAAGATGATCATCGGCACCACCGGCTTCGACGCCGCGGGCAAGGCCGCGATCGCGGAAGCGGCGAAATACACCTCCATCGTGTTCGCGCCCAACATGAGTGTTGGCGTCAATGTCACGATGAAGCTGCTGGAAATGGCGGCGAAGAATTTTTCCGAAGGCTACGACATCGAGATCATCGAGGCGCACCATCGCCACAAGGTGGATGCGCCTTCCGGCACCGCGATCAAGATGGGCGAAGTGATTGCCGGCGCGCTGGGCCGTAACCTGAACGACGTCGCAGTGTGGGCGCGCGAAGGCGTCACCGGCGCGCGCGATCCTTCGTCGATCGGCTTTGCCACCGTGCGTGGCGGCGACATCATCGGCGACCATACCGTGCTGTTTGCCGGCGACGGCGAGCGCATCGAGATTTCGCACAAGTCGTCGAGCCGCGTGTCGTATGCGCATGGCAGCCTGCGCGCGGCGCGCTTCCTGGCGGACAAGAAGACCGGCTTGTACGACATGCAGGACGTGCTGGGCCTGCGCTAACATCGTCTGAACGCTGCTCCGCCGACCACTCAAGGATTACTCATGAATAATGCGCAAGGATTGGGACTCGCCCACTACTGGGCGCAGGGCGATGCGGTGTCGCATGCAGTCGCCTATCTGTTGCTGGCAATGTCGATCGTCAGCTGGTTCTACATCCTGTCCAAGGCATGGACTTCATGGCGCATCCGCCGCAGCGCCGGCGCACTGGAAAACTTCTGGCAGGCGCCGACGCTGAACGATGCGATCGGCGTCATCAAGCGCGCCGACAGCGAACAGGTCTTCACGCCGCTGGCCGCGCAGAGCGTCGAAGCCGCGAACCTGAAACCGCAAGCCAATTCATTGAACGCCAGCAGCGACCCGGGCGAGCTGATCACGCGCACGCTGCGGCAGGAGATCAATCGCGTCTCCGCGCGGCTGGAAAGCGGCCTGACGCTGCTGGCTTCGGTCGGTTCGACCGCGCCTTTCGTCGGCCTGTTCGGCACCGTATGGGGCATTTATCACGCGTTGATCTCGGTCTCGGCGGCCGGCACCGTGCAGATCGACAAGGTCGCCGGCCCGGTCGGCGAAGCGCTGATCATGACGGCGCTCGGTCTCGCGGTCGCGATCCCCGCCGTGCTGGCCTACAACGCATTTACCCGCGTCAACCGCATCACGCTGGCGGAACTCGACGCCTTTGCCCACGATCTGCATGCTTATCTGACGACGGGTGCACGAGTGGGAAAGTAAAAGTAAGATTGTTGCGGGACAGCGTTGAGTGAAACGGTACTCTGCCCCCAACATTTTTTAGGTTTTTGCGGGACGGGTTCGTCTTCTTTTTTGTGGACGGAGTTAAGGGCAGCGTTACGCTGTCCCCAACACGCCAGAGACTGACCTCAACATTCCAGGAAACACCCGATGAGCTTCGGCGGATTCAACGACAACCGGCAACCGGCCCCGATGGCCGACATCAACGTCACACCCATGGTGGACGTGATGCTGGTGCTGCTGGTGATTTTCATCCTGGCCGCGCCGCTGTTCACGCAATCGATCAAGCTCGATCTGCCGGCCGCACCGGCGACGCCGACGCCGGCCGAGGCCGCTACCGTCACGCTGTCGGTCGATGCCGCCGGCCAGATTTTCTGGGACAAGGCGCCGGTCACGCAGAATGAACTGAACCAGCGCCTACTTATCGCCAGCAGGCAACAGCCGCAACCGCAGTTGCAGTTGCGCGCCGACAAGAACGCGCGCTACGAAACGATCGCCATCATCATGGGCGCGGCGCAGGCCAACGGCCTCACGAAGCTCGGCTTCGTCACCGAAACCCCTGCCGACGCCACCCCGACGGCGGGCCGATGATCATGGCTGCGGTGCAACTGGATGGCAAGGCCATCACCGACTGGGATACCTTTCATTCGATCAGCCATGAGGTATTCGGCTTTCCGGATGTTTACGGCCGCACGATGGATGCGTGGGTCGATTGCCTGAGCTACCTGCGCGACGACGACGGCATGTCGAAATTCCGCCTGAAAAAGGACGAAACCCTGCGCATCACGATTGCCGATACCGATGTGCTGCGCAAGAAGGCGCCGGAAATCCTGGATGACATCGTATTCTGCATCGACGCGATCAACGACCGTTACCTCGACTATGGCGAAAAGCCGGCGCTGGAACTGAAACTGACCTGACGCAACGCAGGTTTTTGCGCGTTTTTCCATCTCCGGCGCCGCGCCATCGGGGTGGGCGAACCGGTATAATCACCGGCTTCCCACATACTCCCGCACCATCCGACATGCAAGATAAATACAGCCCCGCCGACGTCGAACAAGCGGCGCGCGCCCATTGGCAATCCATCGATGCGTACAAGGCCGTCGAAAACGCGGTCGACGCGAACGGCAAGCCGAAGAAGAAGTTCTACGCCTGCTCGATGCTGCCCTACCCTTCGGGCAAGTTGCACATGGGTCACGTGCGCAACTACACGATCAACGACGTGATGTACCGCTACCTGCGCATGAACGGCTACAACGTGCTGATGCCGATGGGCTGGGACGCGTTCGGCATGCCGGCGGAAAATGCCGCGATGCAGAACAACGTGCCGCCGGCGCAATGGACCTACTCGAACATCGAGTACATGAAGTCGCAGATGCAGTCGATGGGCCTGGCGATCGACTGGTCGCGCGAGATGACCGCGTGCAAGCCGGAGTACTACAAGTGGAACCAGTGGATGTTCCTGAAGATGCTCGAGAAGGGCATCATCTACAAGAAAACAGGCACCGTGAACTGGGACCCGATCGACCAGACCGTACTCGCCAACGAGCAGGTGATCGACGGCCGCGGCTGGCGTTCCGGCGCGCTGATCGAAAAGCGCGAAATCCCGATGTACTACGCGCGCATCACCGACTACGCCGAAGAATTGCTCGACCATGTCGACAACAAGTTGCCCGGTTGGCCCGAACGCGTGCGCATCATGCAATCGAACTGGATCGGCAAATCGACCGGTGTGCGCTTTGCGTTCTCGCATGAGATCGAGGACGAAGGCAAACTGATCAACGACGGCAAGCTGTGGGTCTTCACCACGCGCGCCGACACGATCAAGGGCGTGACCTTTTGCGCGGTCGCCGCCGAACAT
>DATMTZ010000287.1:0-3165 GCA_035563975.1 Oxalicibacterium sp.
CCGCGACAGCGGGCTTTTTTCTTTTCGGAGAGAAGCAGCCAACAGTTTGGCTTGCGTGAGGATGCGAAGGAATGCGCTTGCAAGCGCATCCGCGACGTGCGGCACGCAGGCAAATCATTTCTGCCAGCGGCGACAAGCGTGTTTATCGATAGAACGCTTCGACCTTGCCTTTTAACTTGAGCATCAAGGGATTGCCCTTCCGATCCAGCGCTTTTCCAGCCGGGACTTTGATCCATCCCTCGCTGATGCAATATTCGTCGACGTTGAATCGCTCTTTATCGTTAAACTTGATCCCGACCTCGTGTTCGAATATGGCCGCGTCATAGTGAGGGCTGCGAGGATCGATGGAAAGCCGGTCGGGGAGCGGTGGGCGGTGGGCGGTATCGTTCATGATGCCAATTATCAACCATAAGATTAAGCAAGACAATCTCGCTTGGGATCTTCGGCGGAAAGAAGCCGTGATGTGGCGCTAACGGTCACGATTTTCCACCCGGCGTTTTTGAAGCGTGATGACACGTCCTGCCCGACAAAGGCGCGGCGTCAACATGCGATATGCGCAGAGGCTGTGCAGCCCTTCCGGCGACTGCATCGCGAAGCGGAATTCGGCTTGTCGATCGCGCATGGCATCGTCGATCGCCATGGCGGACGTATCTGGGCGGAAGGCGATGCGCCGGCAAGGGCGCCGTCTTCCGTTTCACGATTCCGGCTGCATAACTGGCGCAGAGCGTGGTGATGCCGTGGTAATGAACAATGCCGGCTCCGAGCCGGCATTGTTCATTTTATCGTGCCGGCCGGCTCTTTCGGCTCGCGCAAATCGACGCGGTTGTCCTGTCCGTCGCCGCCGTTCACTGGCGTGGATTGCGTGCCCTTCGGCACATTTGGCGAACCCGGCGTATTGGTCAGTACTTCATTGGTGGGCACCTCGCTGTGCGTCGCATACTCGACGCCGGTTTTTGCGGGCGAGCTGGCGTCGTAAGGCTTGGCCTCCGGATGCTCCATCAGTGCCTTGAAGCGCGCCAGATCTTCTTCCACGCGCTCCGCCAGCTGGAACTCCGCGTCGGCGGCACGTTCCGGCGCCGCATGCAGGTCGACGTGCATGACCATCTGCACACGGCAGCGGTTTGCATCGATCGCATGGAAACTGACCTTTCCGTCGTTCTGCGGTCCGTCGACATCGCGCCACGCGATCATCTGGCCGGGTTCCTTTGCCGTGATTTCCGAGTCCCATTCGATGTCGGCGCCGTGCCGATGCGCGCGCCAGTGCAGACGATCCGGCGACGATTCTGCCACCTCGACCACGCTGTCCATGAATTTAGGATAACTGTCATAGCGCAGCCATTGTGCATAGGCGTCGTACGCCGATACCTTCACCTCGACCATGTGTTCGATGCGCGTCATTGTCTTCTCCTTCCATTCGTTAGGTGCGGCGAGTGCCGCACAATCCGTGTGGGAAAACCTTAACGCAAACGACGCGCAAAGACGGTGTGCTAGCGAACTGATTGCTGCGCCGGGCTGGGGCAGATTTGCGCGCACTACAACGCGGTTTGTCGTGAATGAAATCAAGCAGGCATGACCATGCCGGCTTCGTGCGTTTCCGCACATTACTTTTTGTTTTCTCAGTGCATTCTTGCTCCGTGGACAATGGAGGCGAAATGCGGTGCATGGATTGCGGACAGTGCGGGAGTTTGATTGACGGCCGGTTGGCGAGCTGTCCTTACTGTGACGCCAGGAGATCGCTGATGCAACGCAGCGGCGGATACCTGCCTGGCGGGCAGCTTGCAACAGCGCATGCACTGAGCGCGCGGTTGGACCTTTCCACTTTCTTCAACCTCCGCTGGAAAAAGCAGGCGCCCGGTGAGAGCGGCGCGCCGTGCCAGCCACCCTCGGCAAACCGGTAAGCGCGCGGACCCTGCATCCCGTCCCGAAACGACCCATCGGCAAGATTGCCCGTTCTTATTTTGCCGGTCTGATTGGCGTCGGTACCGGGGGCAGCTTGAACACCACCTTGCGCGACTTTTCCCGATACGGTTTTTCCAGCCGGTGATAGACGAAATTGCTGATCGTCAGCAGCAGCGTAATGATGACGAAGTACGACAGCAGCGCTTCAGCAAAATCCAGTTGCGGCACCAGCCGCCCGCCGAACCAGATCTCGCTCCGATGGAATACGAAGCGGTGCACCTGGTTGCTCAGCCACAGCAGGGCCGAGTGGCTCATGTAGACAGAATACGATATCGTGCCGAGCCAGGTCAGCATCGGCAGCCGCAGCACCTGCTTGACCGCGCCGTCTTCCGACAGCACCAGACTCAATACCAGCGCCGCCGTCAGCGGATAGATCAGTAGATCGTATTGCTCGAAGGTCTTGAACTGCAGGAACAGCACCAGCCCCAGCAATGCGAGCACGACCGCCGATGAATCAAGTTTCCACGTCAGCCGTTCCGACAGGCGCGCGGTGCAGCAACCGATGAAGAAGCCGCCCAGGCATTGCAGCACATCGATGTAACCGTTGCGCGGCTGCGTCGCGAGCACCACGCAGGCCAGCAAGGCGAGCACCGCAAAGATCGGTGTTTTCCAGCGTCCGAAATGCAGCACGATCAGGCCGAATACCAGATACGTATAGAACTCGACGCTGATCGACCAGGCCGGCGCATTGAAGCTCAAGGCATTGCCGGTCGGGCCGATCGATTGCACCAGGAACAGCTGCTGCACGAAAGCCGTAATGCTGTTTTCGACGAAGGGCGTGGTCTTGGAGCTCTTGACGCCGTAATGCATGTACGCGAGGTACTTGGCGATTTCCAGCAACAGGAATACCAGCAGGAAGACCAGGTGCACCGGATACAGCCGGCCCAGGCGGAGAAACTGGAAGCGCAGCAGGTTCTCCCGCGTGTGGATATTGTTCGCATACGCCTTGCAGATGACGAAGCCGGACAGCACGAAGAACAGATTGACCATCAGGTAGCTGTTGCGGATGATCGGCAGCTCGTACAGCAGCGCGTTCCAGTTCGGGATGTGATAAAGCACGACCAGCAAGGCCGCGACGCCGCGTATGCTTTCCAGTTCATCGATGCGGTTGCCGCGCGCGGCTGACGCGGGACCGGCATTGGGTTCTGCCATGGACCACTCCAAGCGATTGAAAAATTCCGTTATCGCTAATGATCCAGAATCCTG
>DATMTZ010000288.1:0-1924 GCA_035563975.1 Oxalicibacterium sp.
AGCAATGCGGCACGTGCCAGTTTGCCGGAGGGAAAAATGCGTTGAGAAATTGTCATCAGCTGCCGGGATGCAATTCTTCGATCGAACTGCCGCAATGTAAGGGAATACCGAGGGGCTGTCAAAAATAATTCACCAGCGTTATCCTGTGTGCAATGTTTGAAAGGCGACCTGCATGCTGACCCCCTATGCTTCTGATATCTCACTGAAGCCGCGCATTCTGATTGCCGACGATTCCCGCATCGTGCGCGCAACGCTGATCAAGCACATCGAAGGGATGTTCGAATTCCGTGAAGCGCTGGATGGCGAACAAGCCTGGGAAACGCTGTTGATCGATCCGACGATCCGCGTCGTGATATCGGATCTGACGATGCCCAAGCTCGACGGTTACGGTTTGCTTCAGCGCATACGCTCATCGAAGATCGGTCGGATCCGCAATTTGCCAGTGATCGTGGTGTCCGGCAGCGACGAGCAGGCCGAACGCGACCGCGCGAAGGCAGCCGGCGCCACCGACCTGATCACGAAAGGCATCGGCACCGCGCAATTGCTGTCGCGCCTGGACGTGCTTTCCAAGCTGGTCAGCACGCAGCAGGAATTCGAGCGTGGACTGGAAGCCCTGGTCAGCAATATGCACGGCGCCGGTAGTGCACCTTTGCCGTCACTGGAATCCTGGCAAGTGCAGGCCGACGGCATGCGCGCCCATGCCGCCCGCCAGAACCGCAATTTTGTGCTGCTGAACGCTTGCATTGGCCTCAAACATGCGGAGCTGGACGGTTATCCAGCGGCAGCGCCGGACGGCATCATGGACGCGGTGGGGCAATTGCTGCATCGCACCGTGCGTCAGACCGATTGCGTGGCGCGCACCGGCGAAATCGACTTTACGATCGCGACTGGCAGCATTCATTTTCATTCTGCGCATCAGTTCGCGGAACGCGTATGCCGCGCAATCGCAAACGCTGATCTGTTGAAGGGCAGCGAAATTCGGTTGATTGCCAGTTGCGGCGTGGTCTCGATCACGGAATCGGAAAACGGCGTGATGAAATCGGACGCAGGGCTGGACGATATGCGTGCCGTTGCAAGACGCCGCGCCTTGCTCGGCTTGCAGAACGGCATTACCGGCGTCATTGCTGCCGATGAGGAAGTCTTGCTGAAGAAAGGGGAGAACCTGCCGGGCATCGCACCGGAAAAGGTCGAGCAAGCCGAAGGCGATCTCGCGATCGACCTCGCCACGCTGCTGCAATGGATCAAGGAAGGAAGGGAAGAGCAGGTGCTTGCGCATATCGGCAAGCTGTCCGGCGAATTGCAGCCGCTGGTCGATCTGCTGCTCAAGCAGCACAAGCACTAGCGGCGCACTTGCCGGTCCGCCGGTCGCGTCTTGCGCTCATATCCTTGTCGTACAATGCGCTCTTCTTGAACAGGAGGCATCATGCAAACGAAACAGGTACTCACGCTGGACGATGTGAAGAAAATTGCGGCGGCGGCGGAAACCGAAGCGAAACTTCACAACTGGGCAGTCACGATTTCCATTGTCGACGAGGGCGGACACCTGCTATGGCTGCAGCGTCTTGATGGCGCGGCGCCGATTTCTTCGCATATTGCGCCGGCCAAGGCGAAAACCGCGGCGCTGGGCCGCCGCGAATCGAAAGTCTATGAAGACATCATCAACAATGGCCGTTATTCCTTCCTGTCGGCTCCCTTGATCGAAGGCATGCTGGAGGGCGGCGTGCCCATTCTGGTCGAAGGTCAATGCGTCGGTGCGGTCGGCGTCTCCGGCGTCAAATCGACTGAAGACGTGCAAATCGCAAAGGCGGGCATCGCTGCGATCGGCGCTTGCTGATTGCCGCCAGCGGCCGATTCCTTCGGCCGCTGCGGGGAGGGCGGGGCGGCTATTCCAGTTGTCAGGTAGGGGTGTTCTGCGCTATAATTC
>DATMTZ010000289.1:0-4383 GCA_035563975.1 Oxalicibacterium sp.
CCGATCTCTGATCGCGTATCGCGCCGGCTGTCCCGTGATGGTGGGGCGCGACCGCGTCGAAGCGGCGCGTGCGCTGCTGGCGGCGCAGCCGCAGATCGATGTGCTGATCGCCGACGACGGCCTGCAGCATTACCGCATGGCGCGCGATGTCGAAATCGTGCTGTTCGACGGCCGCGGCGTCGGCAACGGCTGGCTGCTGCCGGCCGGGCCCTTGCGCGAAGCTGTCACGCGCCGACGCGACTTCACCGTGGTCAACGGCACGCATGAAGACACGGTGCGCATCGCTGGTGCCTATCGCATGCAATTGCTGGGCGCCCTGGCGGAACAGCTTTCCGCGTCTTCGCTGCAGGCCGGCCATGCGTCGACGCGCGCGCTGAAATCCTTTGCTGTCACCGTCAGCGGCTTTTCGCCGGCGCGCATCGTGGCCGCGGCCGGCATCGGCAATCCGGGCCGCTTTTTCGCGACGCTGCGCGCCTGTGATATCCGCTTCGAGGAAATGCCCTTGCCCGATCACTACGATTTTGCCGACAACCCGTTTGCCGGCGTGCAGGCCGACGTCATCCTGATCACGGAAAAGGATGCAGTAAAATGTCGGCAGAACGATGCATTGCGCAACGACCCTCGCATATGGGTTGTCCCGGTTACGGCGTGTATCGATGACGCGCTGGCCGACAGAATTGTGGAGAAATTACGTGGACGCTCGATTGCTTGATATCCTGGTTTGCCCGATCTGCAAGGGTCCGCTCGAACACGACAAGAAGGCGCAGGAGCTGATTTGCCGCGCCGACCGCCTCGCCTATCCGATCCGCGACGGCATTCCGATCATGTGGGCCGACCAGGCGCGCGACCTGCAGGGGCAGGGCAGCGCCGAAATGGCACCTTGAATCTCCATACGTTTTCCCGTCCTGCTGCCCGATATTTCCGGCCTGACGCGGTCTGACGTTTCCTTTGCCTTTTACCCATGACATTCACCGTCATCATTCCTGCGCGCATGGCTTCCACGCGCCTGCCGAACAAGCCGCTGGCCGATCTTGGCGGCAGGCCGATGATCGTGCGCGTGGCCGAGCGGGCGCTGCAGTCCGGCGCTGCACAAGTGATTGTGGCGACCGATCACGAAGAGATCCTGGCCGCCTGCAGGCGCTACGGCATCGATGCGCGCATCACGCGCGCCGACCACCCGTCCGGAACCGACCGCATCGCTGAAGTGGCTGCCGCCGCGGGGCTGGCGGAGGACGCCGTGGTCGTCAATGTGCAAGGCGACGAGCCGCTGATCGAGCCGGCACTGATTGCGGCGACGGCGGCGCTGATCTCGGCCGGCACGCCGATGTCGACGGCGGCGCACGCGATTCATGACGCGGCCGATGCGTTCAATCCGAATGTGGTGAAGGTCGTGCTCGACAAGGCAGGGCGCGCGCTCTATTTTTCACGCGCGACGATCCCCTGGCATCGCGACGGGTTTGCGCAATCGAAGGACGTGTTGCCAGCTGCTTATGCGCCCTTGCGCCACATCGGCCTGTATGCCTATCGCAATGCTTTTCTGCAGGACTATCCGCGTCTGCCGGTATCGCCGCTGGAGCAGCTGGAATCCCTGGAGCAACTGCGCGTGCTGTGGCACGGTTTCCCGATCGCGGTGCACATCACGCAGCATGCGCCGGCAGCCGGCGTCGATACGCCGGAAGACCTGGCACGCGTACGCCAGCACTTCGGGCACTGACGCGATGCATCAAAGGAAAGCGGCGATTCCGTGTCATTTTTGTGGTAACTTTCGGGCCACGTTATCGCCATCTGTAAATCAAGATTCCCTCCGGCGCTGCTGCAGCGCCCAAGAATTTCATACTCTCGTTAGGAAAATTTCATGCGCCTCATGCTTTTAGGAGCGCCTGGTGCCGGCAAGGGCACGCAAGCCGGCTTCATCAAGGAAAAATTCAACATCCCGCAAATCTCCACCGGCGACATGCTGCGTGCGGCGGTCAAGGCTGGCACGCCGCTGGGGCTCGCCGCCAAGAAGATCATGGACGAAGGCGGACTGGTGTCGGACGACATCATCATCGGCCTGGTCAAGGACAGGCTGAAGGAGCCGGATTGCGCCAAAGGTTATCTGTTCGACGGTTTCCCGCGCACGATTCCGCAAGCCGACGCGATGAAGGAAGCCGGTGTGGCGATCGATTATGTATTGGAGATCGACGTGCCGGACGAAGCGATCGTCGAACGCATGAGCGGACGGCGCGTGCATCCGGCTTCGGGCCGCACCTATCACGTTCGCTTCAATCCGCCAAAGGTCGAGGGCCGCGACGACGTCACCGGCGAGGAATTGATCCAGCGCGAGGACGACAAGGAAGATACGGTCAAGAAGCGCCTGGACGTGTATCACAACCAGACCGAGGTACTGGTCGACTACTACAACAAGTGGGCGCAGTCCGGCGCGCCGGGCGCGCCGAAATATCGCAAGATTGCCGGCCTCGGGCCGGTTGAGCAGATACGTGACAGCGCACTGGCTGCACTGCAGGGATAAAAAGACGGACCGCAAGGTCCGTTTTTTTATCGTCGTCATGTTGTCCTTACCGCAATCGGCGCATCGCGCGAACAAGAGGTTTGGCTTGCCCGGAGCGGCAAACGCCTGAATAATTGATCGCATGCAAGATCAAAAAAAGATCGGATTGATTCTCTCTGGCGGCGGCGCCCGCGCGGCTTACCAGGTCGGCGTGCTGCAAACGGTTTCCGCGATACTGCGGCAGGCCGGCTGGGATGCCGAACGCAATCCCTACGACATTATTTGCGGCACCTCGGCCGGCGCCATCAATGCCACCGCGCTGGCTTGTCATGCGGCGGATTTCGGCACAGGTCTGGAGCGCATCGGACGGGTCTGGGAAAACTTCACGGCGGACCAGGTCTACCGCTCCGACTCGCTCGGGGTATTGCGTTCCGGCGCGAAATGGCTGTCCCTGCTGTCCTTCGGCTGGCTGATGCGTACGTGGAAAGCGCATCCGCCGGCTTCGCTGCTCGACAACACGCCGCTGGTCAGCCTGCTGAACCGCATGCTGAACCTGCCCAAGCTGGATGCCGCGCTCGGCGAAGGCAAGCTGCACGCGCTCGCGGTGACTGCGTCGTCCTATACGGCGGGCCGCCACATCACTTTTTATCAGACCGAAGCGGGCATCGAACCCTGGGTGCGTACGCAACGCATTGCGATGCGCGGCCAGATCGGCATCGACCATCTGCTGGCATCGTCCGCCATCCCGCTGATTTTTCCAGCCATCCCCATTTTCTGCGCCGGCCGTCGCGAATATTTCGGCGATGGCTCGATGCGCCAGATTGCGCCGATCTCGCCGGCCATCCATCTCGGTGCCGACAAGGTATTCGTGATCGGCGCCGGCCGGCTGCTGGAGCCGGTCAGCGACCAGGCGCCGATGGCGCAGTATCCGAGCCTGGCGCAGATCGCCGGGCATGCGATGTCCAGCATTTTTCTCGACAGCCTGGAAGTGGACATCGAACGCCTGAACCGCGTGAACCACACGCTGTCGTTCCTGACCGAGGAGCAACGCGTCAGCACGCAGTTGCGGCCGATCGAAATGCTGACGATCGCGCCATCCGAACGGCTGGACCTGATCGCCAGCCGCCATATCGGCAGCCTGCCGCGGCCGATACGCATCTTGCTGTCGGGCATCGGCGCTACCGAAGTGCGCGGTTCGGCGCTGGCTTCCTATCTTTTGTTTGAAAAAAGCTACACCTGCGAACTGATCGAACTGGGCCGCAAGGATGCAATGGCTCATAAAAAGGAGATACTTTCCTTTTTTTCAACATCCAATGGCGAAGCGGGGGAACGTATTGCTTCGGTTAGCGCAACACGTTAACCTGCAGCGGTTGTGCAATCCAAATTGCGCAGGATTTCAAAGGAATAAGCTGAAATGCGCTCGATTTCCCGTTATTTGTCACGCTTTTTGCTGTTTGTTACGGCATTATTACTGTCGTACAATGCCTCCGCCTTCGATTCCGGCGCGTTGCGCGCCATCCGCATGGCAGATTTGCCGCCGGAAGCACGGCAGACAATCTTGCTGATTCGACAAGGCGGACCGTTTCCCTATGAAAAAGACGGCGCCATGTTCGGAAACTATGAAAAGGTTTTGCCGCAGCAAAAGCGCGGGTATTATCGCGAATTTACCGTGAAGACGCCGGGAGCGCACAACAGGGGAGCAAGGCGGATCGTTACCGGCGGCCAGCCGCCGCATGAATACTATTACACCGCCGATCACTACCGCAGTTTCAGGCGGGTCACCGAATGAATCGCGCATCCCGCACGTTGCGCCAGCAAATCAATCTGCCGGGGAAGAGGATAAATGAGTTTGTTTAAAACCGTGCCGCCGAACGTGGTGCAGTCGATCCGGG
>DATMTZ010000290.1:0-2031 GCA_035563975.1 Oxalicibacterium sp.
AAAAGCGGCGCCGCCATTGCGTGCCGCTGCCGGATTACGCGGCGGGTTTCTGCGATCGCGTGCAGGATAAACATGCGTTCGGCAAGGGCAACCTGCTGGACGCCGTGATCGCCGATGTGCGCGAGCAAACCGGCATCGCCACCAAGAGCACCGACTACAAACTGGAAACCTTGTCGGCGCATCAGTTCATGAACTTCAAGGTAATCGACGAACACGGCCGTCAACTGGAGATGGGGCGCAATCTCGCTGCCTTGCGCGCCGAGTTCGGCGGGCAGGCGCGCGAAAGTTTCCAGCGCATTGCCGAAAAAACCGCGACACCCATCGCCGGTAATGTCGCTGCGCCGGCATCGGGCAAGCCGGGTCTTGTTACTGCGAAGGCCGGCACTGCGGCAGCTAGTGCGACGCAACACCAGAACCTGAGCAGCTGGAGTTTCGGCGAACTGCCGGAACTGCTGGAGATCACGCAGGGCAAGATCACGCTGATCGGCTTCCCGGCGCTCGTCGACAAGGGCACGCATTGCGACCTGGAGGTGTTCGACGACCCCAACGTGGCGGCGCGCACGCACCGCATCGGCCTGCGCCGCCTGTTCGCGCTGCAGTTCAAGGACCAGTTGAAATTCGCGGAAAAGAACGTGCCGGGCCTGCAGCAGATGGGCATGCAGTTCATGTCGGTGGGTACACCGGAAGAACTGCGCGAGCAGATCGTCAACAAGGCCATCGAGATCGCCTGCCTGCAGGATCCGCTGCCGCACGATGCCGCCTCGTTCAACAAGCGCAAGGACGAGGGCAAGGGCCGCATCGGCCTGCTGATCAACGAGACGGCGCGCCTGGCCGGCCAGATCCTCGCGGAGTTCCACGGCCTGCCGAAGCGCCTGCAAGGCCTGCCTCCCGCCGTCGCGGGCGACATGCAGGCGCAGTTGCAGGGGCTCGTGCACAAGCGCTTCATCGCGGAGACGGAGTACAGCCAGCTGGCGCACTTCCCGCGCTACCTGAAGGCGATGAACGTGCGCCTCGAAAAACTGCGCGGCAATCCGGCGCGCGATGCGCAGCTGATGGCCGAGTGGCAGACGGCGGCGACGCAGTTCCAGCGCACGGTGAAGAACCAGCCGCTGAAGAACCTCGACCCGCGCATGATCGAGTTCCGCTGGATGCTGGAAGAGCTGCGCGTGTCGCTGTTCGCGCAGGAGCTGCGTACGCCGATGCCGGTGTCCAGCAAGCGCCTGCAGAAAGTATGGGAGTCGATGCTGCGCTAGTCAACACCGGGGTCAGAGCCCGATTTTTGGAAATTGCCCAAAATCGGGCTCTGACCCCGAAGTTTGCTACAGTTGATATCTCATCAATGCCAACGATCTTGCCATGACCGACCTCGTACTCGCCATCGTCCACCACCTGATCGTATTCGGCATCGCGTCCGCCCTGGCCGCCGAACTGGCGCTGATGCGGCCCGCCGCGATGTCGCCGCAGACCGTGCGCCTGCTGGGGCGCTTCGACGCGGCGTACGGCATCATGGCGCTGGCTATCCTGATCGTCGGCTTCCTGCGCGTGGCGTATGGCGCGAAGGGCGCCGGGTTCTACATGCACAACCCGATGTTCTGGGCCAAGATCGCCGCCTTCGCCGCCGTGGGCCTCATTTCGATCAAGCCCACGTTGCGCATCCTCGCCTGGCAAAAACGGGCGAAGGCGGATGCGGCGTTCGTGCCGGCGCTGGACGAAGTCAATGCGCTGCGCCGGACGATGCTGCTGGAGATCCACGTGTTCGCCTTGATCCCGATCTTCGCGGCCATGATGGCCCGCGGGGTCGGGTACTGATTCTCAGGCGGCTGCCGCGCCGGCCGGCAGCATGCGCACCGACGCCATGTCGCCCACCAGCCGGCCGATGAACCAGCCGTTGAAGACGCCGAACAGGCCGCACACGATGCAGGCGAACAGCGTGTCCTGACGCAGCAGCGGCGCGACCGACACGGCCACCGACGCCGCGTACTTCGTGAAGAACACGGCCATCATCATGACGAGCGGCAGGCGGCTGCCGCG
>DATMTZ010000291.1:0-2215 GCA_035563975.1 Oxalicibacterium sp.
ATCGAATGGCGGCGACCTCGACTGGGCTACCCCATCGGCTTTCGTGAAGCCTTTCTCGGAGGCCATGGTCGCACTGCAGAAAGGCCAGTTGACCGATACTCCGGTCAAGACCCAGTTCGGCTATCACGTGATCCGCGTGGACGACGTGCGTCCGGCCAAGATCCCGGCGCTGGAAGAAGTGAAGCCGCAAATCACGGAAGCGCTGCAGCAGAAGAAACTGCAGGCTTACCAGCAGCAGCTGCGCGCCAAGGCGAAGATCAAGTAAATTTGCCCAGGCATCAAAAAAAGCGCTCCTCGGAGCGCTTTTTTATTGCCGTTCAAACCTTCCGCTGAAGCCCTGCTTCAGCGCAGACCGATCAACCGATCCACTTGCGCGCATTGCGGAACATGCGCATCCACGGCGAGTACTCGCCCCAGGTTTCCGGATGCCAGGACTGCTGCACGCTGCGGAACGAGCGTTCCGCATGCGGCATCAGCACCGAGAAACGGCCGTCCGGCGTCGTTACCGAGGTGATGCCTTGCGGGGAGCCGTTCGGGTTGTACGGATAGGTTTCGGTTGCCTGCCCCTTGTTGTCGACGAAGCGCATCGCGACGATGGCCTTGTCGATATCGCTGGTCAGCGAGAAATCCGCATAGCCCTCACCGTGTGCAATGGCGATCGGGCTTTGCGAGCCCGCCATGCCGTCGAAGAAGATCGACGGCGACTTGCACACTTCCACCATAGCGAAGCGCGCCTGGAACTGCTCGGCCTTGTTGCGCGTGAATTTCGGCCAGGCTTCCGCGCCGGGGATGATGGATTTCAGATTGCTCATCATCTGGCAGCCGTTGCAGATGCCGAGCGCGAAGGTATCCTGGCGCGCGAAGAAGGTGGCGAACTGGTCTTCCAGCTGCGCATTGAACAGGATGGTCTTGGCCCAGCCCTCACCCGCGCCCAGCACGTCGCCGTACGAGAAGCCGCCGACGGCGATCATGCCTTTCACGTCATCCAGCGTGGCGCGGCCGCTGATCAGGTCGCTCATGTGAACGTCGACCGCGGTGAAACCGGACTGGTGCATCACGTAGGCGGTTTCGATCTGCGAATTGACGCCTTGCTCGCGCAGGATTGCCACGCGTGGCTTCTTGCCGGTGGCGATGAACGGCGCCGCAATGTCTTCCTGCGGATCGAAGGTCAGCACCGGCGTGATGCCCGGATCCAGCTTGTCGAGGATGCGATCGTATTCCGCGTCGGCGCAATCCGGATTGTCGCGCAGGCGCGCCATGCGCCAGCTGGTTTCACTCCAGAAGCGATGCAGATCGATGCGCGATTGCGTGTAGATGATCTTCGCATCGCGCGTGAACTGGATCATGTCGCTGTCGCACGGTTTGCCGATGATGTGGCTGCAGGCGCCCAGCTTGTGTTCGCGCAGCACTTTCATCACCTCGTCGCGCTCGCTCGCGCGAACCTGGATCACGGCGCCCAGTTCTTCATTGAACAGCGCGCGCAGCGTCAGATCGTTGCGGCGTTCCGCGATCTGGCCGGCCCAGTTCTTGGCGTCGCCCGCGTCGCTGGCGTGCTCGCCTTCCAGCGTCAGGATATCGAGATTGACCGCCAGGCCGACGTGGCCGGCGAACGCCATTTCGCACAGCGTGACGAACAGGCCGCCGTCGGAGCGATCATGGTAGGCCAGCAGCTTGCCGGTCTTGTTCAGTTGCTGGATCGCGGCGAAGAAGGCTTTCAGGTCTTCCGCGCTGTCGACGTCAGGCACCTCGTTGCCGAGCTGCTGCAGCACCTGCGTCAGCGCCGATGCGCCGATGCGGTTCTTGCCGCGGCCGAGATCGATCAGGATCAGCGACGTATCGCCGACATCGGTGCGCAGCTGCGGCGTCAACGAACTGCGCACGTCATACACGGGCGAGAACGCCGACACGATCAGCGAAACCGGCGCCACCACCGCCTTGTCTTCGCCGCCGTCCTTCCAGGTCGTGCGCATCGACAGCGAATCCTTGCCGACCGGGATGCTGATGCCCAACGCCGGGCACAATTCCATGCCGACCGCCTTCACCGTATCGAACAGCGCCGCATCCTGCCCCGGCTGGCCGCAGGCAGCCATCCAGTTGGCCGACAGCTTGATGTTGCCGATTTCCGCTATCGGCGCGGCGGCAATGTTGGTCAATGCCTCGCCGACCGCCATGCGGCCCGAGGCCGGCGCGTTGATGACCGCCAGCGGCGTGCGTT
>DATMTZ010000292.1:0-4578 GCA_035563975.1 Oxalicibacterium sp.
CGAGCAGAAATGCGGGCCGCACATCGAGCAGAAGTGCGCGACTTTAGCAGAATCCTTGGGCAAAGTCTCGTCGTGGAATTCCCGTGCCTTGTCCGGGTCCAGACCGATGTTGAACTGGTCTTCCCAGCGGAATTCGAAGCGGGCCTTCGACAGGGCATTATCGCGGATTTGCGCGCCGGGATGGCCTTTCGCCAAGTCGGCGGCGTGTGCTGCGATCTTGTAGGTAATGATGCCGTCTTTGACGTCGGTCTTGTTCGGCAGGCCGAGATGCTCCTTCGGCGTCACGTAACACAGCATCGCGGTGCCATACCAGCCGATCTGCGCGGCGCCGATGCCGGAGGTGATGTGGTCGTAGCCCGGCGCGATATCGGTCGTTAACGGCCCCAGCGTGTAGAACGGCGCCTCGTGGCATTGTTCCAGCTGCAGGTCCATGTTTTCCTTGATCATGTGCATCGGCACGTGGCCCGGGCCTTCGATCATCACCTGCACGTCGTGCTTCCAAGCGATCTGCGTCAGTTCGCCCAGCGTCTTCAGTTCGCCCAGTTGCGCTTCGTCATTCGCATCGTAGATCGAGCCGGGACGCAGGCCGTCGCCGAGCGAGAACGATACGTCATAGGCCTTCATGATTTCGCAGATGTCCTCGAAGTGCTCGTACAGGAAGGATTCCTTGTGATGCGCGAGGCACCATTTCGCCATGATCGAGCCGCCGCGCGACACGATGCCGGTCATGCGCTTCGCAGTCAGCGGCACATAGCGCAGCAACACGCCGGCGTGAATCGTGAAGTAATCGACGCCCTGCTCCGCCTGCTCGATCAGCGTGTCGCGGAAGATTTCCCAGGTCAGATCCGCGGCCTTGCCATTGACCTTTTCCAGCGCCTGATAGATCGGCACGGTGCCGATCGGCACCGGCGAATTGCGGATGATCCATTCGCGCGTTTCGTGAATGTGCTTGCCGGTCGAGAGATCCATCACCGTATCGCCGCCCCAGCGGATCGACCAGGTCATCTTCTCGACTTCCTCGCCGATCGATGAAGTGACGGCCGAGTTGCCGATGTTGGCATTGATCTTCACCAGGAAGTTGCGGCCGATGATCATCGGTTCGACTTCCGGATGGTTGATGTTGGCCGGAATGATGGCACGGCCGGATGCCACTTCGGCGCGCACGAATTCCGGCGTGATTTCAGCCGGAATCGATGCGCCGAAACTCTGACCCGGATGCTGGCGTCCCATCAGCTCGGCCAGCTTTTGACCGGTCGGACCGGATGCCTTCAGGCTTTCCAGATATTCCCTGCGGCGCATGTTCTCGCGGATCGCGATGAATTCCATTTCCGGCGTGATGATGCCGCTGCGCGCGTAATGCATCTGCGTGACATTACGGCCGGCTACGGCGCGGCGCGGCTTGCGATGCAGGTTGAAACGCAGCTCGGCGAGTTGCGGATCGTTCAGGCGTTCGATGCCGTACTTGGACGTCGGGCCCGGCAATTCTTCCGTGTCGTTACGTTCAAGAATCCACGGCAGGCGCGGCGTGTTCAGGCCCGAGCGGATATCGATCTTTGCTTCCGGATCGGTGTACGGGCCGGAGGTGTCGTACACATAGATCGGCGGATTCTTTTCGAAACCGAAGGAAGCCGGCGTATCGGCCTGGCTGATCTCGCGCATCGGCACACGAATGTCCGGGCGCGAGCCTTCTACGTAAATCTTGCGGGAATTGGGTAACGGCTGGATCGCCGCTTCGTCGACTGTCGCAGTGGCGGACAGGAATTTCGGATTGGCATTCATTTTGGCTCCTTGGCTAACTACAGTGGCGTGGAGCCAGCTAAGGAGATTTCGAGACGGAAGATGAAACGTCGTGACGACGCAAACACCGTACTCGGCAGCTTCCCTTCGCTGGCATTATCCAGATCAGGTTCAAGGGTTTTTCTCACCCGGCAAGACATCGCGTCCGCCAGGACCCCTAGCTTTTTACTTCTCTACTACAACAGCTTTTACTACGCAGCTGCGGCAAGTCTAAGAGCATCACTCCCTACGCTCATTGACCCACATCAAATTTCTGCAACTGACATCAACGCATTGCACAAAGCCCGACGGCAATACGCTGATGTCAGTCCTCCGGGCAGCATCTGCCCCCGGAGAACCTTGATCGCTTACTTGACGACCGCGATGTGCAACAGGTTGGTCGTGCCCGATGCACCGAACGGCAGGCCAGCCGAGATGGTGACGCTTTCACCGACCTTGGCAAAGCCCTCACGCATCGCAGCGGCCGTCGCAACTTTCACCATTTCGTCGACCGAGGTGACGTCGTCGCCAACGATCGAGTGAATGCCCCAAACCCATGCCAGGCGACGCGCGGTCTTCAGTTCCGGCGTGATGCTGAGGATGGATGCCGTAGGACGCACACGTGCGGCGCTCATGCTGGTGTGGCCGGACTTTGTGTAGGTCACGGTGGCCGCAGCATCGATCACGCGGGTCACGTCGCGCAAAGCGTTGCAGATGGCATCTTCTGCGGTCGGCAGCGGTGCAACTTGCTGCGCATCCAGCAAGGTGCGGTACGTCGGATCGGCTTCAACTTCCTTGATGATGCTGTCCATCATCTGGACGGCGCGCACCGGATTCTTGCCGCTGGCCGATTCAGCCGACAGCATGACCGCATCGGCGCCTTCATAGATTGCGTTGGCGACGTCCGATGCTTCCGCACGCGTTGGCATCGGCGATTCGGTCATCGATTCCAGCATGTGCGTGGCAACGATGGTTGGTTTGCCATACTTGCGCGAAGCGCGGATGATTTCCTTTTGTGCGCGCGGCACGTGCGAAATCGGCAGCTCGACGCCGAGGTCGCCACGGGCAACCATCACGGAGTCGGATGCCTTGCAGATCGCGTCGATATCCAGCATTGCGGCTGGCTTCTCGATCTTCGACTGGATCAGGGCGCGGTCGCCGATGATCTTGCGCGCGTCTTCGATGTCCGAAACTTGCTGCACGAAGGACAGCGCAACCCAGTCCACGCCCAGCGACAGCGCGAATTCCAGATCGATCAGATCTTTCGGGGTCATTGCAGGAATCGGCAGGATTGCGTCAGGCACGTTGACGCCCTTGCGGTTCGAAATCTTGCCGCCGGTGGTCACGCGGGTAACGATGCGGTCGCCCGAATTGCTTTCGATCGCGACGCGAATTTTGCCGTCGTCGAACAGCAGGTTCTGGCCTGCGGCAACTGCTGCAAACAATTCCGGATGCGGCAGGTACACGCGCGTTGCGTCGCCCGGCGTTTCGTCGCGGTCGAGCACGAATTGTTCGCCTTCTTTCAACACAGCAGAGTCGCCGGCGAAGGTGCCCAGGCGGATTTTCGGACCTTGCAGGTCGGCAAGGATGGCAACCGGACGGCCGTATTTCGTTTCCAGGCCGCGGACGATTTCATGACGCGCGCGGTGATCTTCGTGCGAACCGTGGCTGAAGTTGAAGCGGAACATGTCCACGCCGGCTTCGAACAGCGCGCTGATGGTTTCTACATCACCGCTGGCTGGGCCGAGGGTAGCAACGATTTTTGCTTTGCGATTACGTCTCATGACAGATCTTCTTTTGTAAAGTAAGGATAAAAAAACGAACACCGCGACGCGTCACCTCGGCGCACCGCGGCAAATATTACAGGATCAGGATGGCGCGGAAGTCATTCACATTGGTGCGCGTCGGGCCGCTGACGATCAGGTCGCCCAGCGCGCTGAAGAAACCGTAGCCGTCGTTGTTTTCCAGCATGGCCTTCGCGCTCAAGCCCTCGTCGGCCGCGCGCTTCATCGAATCCGGCTGGTAAATCGCGCCGGCGTTGTCTTCGGAACCGTCGATGCCGTCGGTGTCGCAGGCCAGCGCATGAATGCCTTCCTGACCGTTCAGGGTCACCGCAAGGCTCAACAGAAACTCTGCGTTGCGGCCGCCGCGGCCCTTGCCGCGCACGGTCACAGTGGTTTCGCCGCCGGACAGGATTACGCAGGGCTTGGCAAACGGTTGACCGTAGGCTGCAACTTGCTTCGCCAGTGCAGCGTGCACCATGCCGACGTCGCGCGATTCGCCTTCCAGATCGTTGGACAGAATGTAAGGCGTGATGCCGGCAGCACGCGCTTTTGCGGCAGCCGCTTCCAGCGCGTGCTGCGCGGTCGCCATCACGTGGTGTTCGTTACGCGCGAAACGCGGATCGCCCGGCTTCGGTGTCTCGCCGGCACCGGATTCCAGGTGCTTGCGCACGTTGTCCGGCAGTTCGATGTTGTACTTCTTCAGGATCGCGAGCGACTGTTCGCAGGTGGTCGGATCAGGCAGCGTCGGACCCGATGCGATCACGCCGGGATCGTCGCCCGGCACGTCAGAAATCAGCAGCGTGACGACGCGTGCCGGTGCGCAAGCCAATGCCAGACGGCCGCCCTTGATCGCGGACAGGTGCTTGCGTACGCAATTCATTTCGGAAATCGTGGCACCGCTCTTCAGCAATGCCTTGTTCAATGCCTGTTTCTGTTCCAGCGTGATGCCTTCGCCCGGCAGACTCAGCAGTGCGGAACCGCCGCCCGTGATCAGGCACAGCACCAAGTCGTCTTCGGT
>DATMTZ010000293.1:0-10735 GCA_035563975.1 Oxalicibacterium sp.
ACGGCGACTCCGCCGCGGCGATGCGTTACACCGAGTGCCGCCTGGACAAGATCTCGAACGAGCTGCTGGCCGACATCGACAAGGACACCGTCGACTTCCAGCCGAACTATGACGGCAAGGAAAAAGAGCCGACCGTCCTCCCGACGAAGATCCCGAACCTGCTGATCAACGGTTCATCCGGCATCGCGGTCGGCATGGCGACCAATATTCCACCGCACAACATTACCGAAATCATCGATGGCGCCTTGCACGTGCTGCGCAACGAGCGTTGCTCGGTCGATGAGTTGATCGAGATTATTCCAGCTCCTGATTTCCCGACCGGCGGCATCATTTATGGCGTGTCCGGCGTGCGCGACGGTTATCGCACCGGCCGCGGCCGTGTCGTGATGCGCGCGAAGACGCATTTCGAAGAGTTCGGCAAGGAAAACCGCTCGGCGATCATCGTCGACGAACTGCCGTACCAGGTTAACAAGAAGTCGCTGCTGGAGCGCATTGCCGAGCTGGTGCGCGACAAGAAACTGGAAGGCATTTCCGACATCCGCGACGAGTCCGACAAGTCGGGCATGCGCGTCGTGATCGAACTGAAGCGCGGCGAAGTGCCGGAAGTGGTGCTGAACAATCTGTACAAGCAGACCCAGTTGCAGGACACCTTCGGCATGAACATGGTCGCGCTGGTCGACGGCCAGCCGAAACTGCTGAACCTGAAGCAAATGCTGGATTGCTTCCTGTCGCATCGCCGCGAAGTGGTCACGCGCCGCACCGTGTTCGAATTGCGCAAGGCGCGCGAACGCGGCCACGTGCTGGAAGGTCTGGCGGTTGCGCTTGCCAACATCGATGATTTCATCGCGATCATCAAGGCGGCTCCGACGCCGCCGGTAGCAAAGGCCGAGCTGATGTCGCGCGCCTGGGATTCTTCCGTCGTGCGCGAAATGCTGGCGCGCACCGGCGAGCAGGGCACGGCGATCGACGCTTTCCGTCCCGAGAACCTGCCGAAGCAATATGGCATGCAGGCTGACGGCTTGTACAAGCTATCCGACGACCAGGCGCAGGAAATTCTGCAGATGCGCCTGCAGCGCCTGACCGGCCTTGAGCAGGACAAGATCGTCAACGAATACAAGGAAGTGATGGAGCAGATCGCCGATCTGCTGGATATCCTCGCCAAGCCGGCGCGCGTGACGACCATCATCACTGAGGAACTGAGCGCTGCCAAAAACGAATACGGTGAAGGCAACAAGGATGCGCGCCGTTCGACCATCGAACTGAATGCAACCGACCTCGGCACCGAAGACCTGATCACGCCGCAAGACATGGTCGTTACGCTGTCGCATACCGGTTACATGAAATCGCAGCCGATTTCCGAATACCGCGCACAGAAGCGCGGCGGCCGCGGCAAGCAGGCGATGGCGACCAAGGAAGACGACTGGATCGACCAGCTCTTCATCGCCAACACGCATGATTACATCCTGTGCTTCTCCAATCGCGGCCGCATGTACTGGCTGAAGGTATGGGAAGTGCCGCAAGGTTCGCGCGCGTCGCGCGGCAAGCCGATCGTCAACATGTTCCCGCTGCAGGATGGTGAGAAGATCACGGTCGTACTGCCGCTCTCGGGCGAGAACCGCACCTTCCCGGAAGATCACTATGTATTCATGGCGACCAGCCTCGGCACCGTGAAGAAGACGCCGCTCGCCGACTTCAGCAATCCGCGCAAGGCCGGCATCATCGCCGTCGATCTTGATGACGGCGACTTCCTGATCGGCGCCGCGCTGACCGACGGCAAGCACGACGTGATGCTGTTCTCCGACGCCGGCAAGGCCGTGCGCTTCGACGAGAACGATGTGCGCCCGATGGGCCGCACCGCCCGCGGCGTGCGCGGCATGAATCTGGACGACGGCCAGCAGGTCATTGCCTTGTTGGTGGCGGAAAACGAGCAGCAATCGGTATTGACTGCGACCGAAAACGGCTACGGCAAACGCACGCCAATCACCGAATACACGCGCCACGGCCGCGGTACCAAGGGCATGATCGCGATCCAGACCAGCGAGCGCAACGGCAAGGTTGTTGCCGCAACGCTGGTCGATGCAAGCGACGAAATCATGCTGATCACGACCGGCGGCGTATTGATCCGCACGCGCGTGGCGGAAATCCGTGAAATGGGCCGCGCGACGCAGGGCGTGACGCTGATCGCGGTCGAAGACGGCACCCGCCTGAGCGGCTTGCAGCGAATACTTGAATCAGATGTGGAAGATCAATCCGGTGTGGAGGAAGAAGCAGAATGAAGCGGCGCGTGTATAACTTTTCGGCCGGTCCGGCAGCATTGGCGGACGAAGTGATCCAGCAGGCGGCCGACGAGATGACGGATTGGCACGGCAGCGGTCTGTCCGTGATGGAGATGAGCCATCGCGGCAAGGAATTCACCGAGATCCTGGCAACTACCAAAGCCGATTTGCGCGAGCTGATGGCGATCCCGGACAACTACAAGATCCTTTTCATGCAGGGCGGTGCAATCGCCGAGAACGCGATCGTGCCGATGAACCTGATCGGCCGCAAGCCACAGCCGGCTACCATCGATTTCATCAACACCGGCCACTGGTCGGTGCAAAGTATCGAGGAAGCGCACAAGTACGCGCAGGTCAACATCGCAGCGTCGTCGGAAGATGCCGGCTTTACCTATGTACCGGCTCGCGATACCTGGAAGCTCAGTAAAGACGCGGCTTACGTTCATATCTGCACCAACGAAACGATCGGCGGCGTCGAATTCAATTACACGCCGGATGTTGGCGACGTGCCGCTGGTGGCGGACATGTCGTCGAACATTCTGTCGCGCGATTTCGATGTATCGAAATATGCAGTGATCTACGCCGGCGCACAGAAGAATGTCGGACCGGCTGGCGTCACGATCGTGATCGTGCGTGACGATATGCTGGGTCACGCCGTCCCGTTCTGTCCGTCCGCCTTCGACTGGAAGACGGTGGCTGAACACGATTCGATGTTCAATACGCCGCCGACCTATCCGATCTACATCGCTGGCCTGACATTCCAGTGGGTCAAGCGGCAGGGCGGTATTGCTGCAGTCGAAAAAATGAATGTCGAGAAAGCGAAGCTGGTCTACGATTACCTGAACTCGACCGACTTCTACATCAACAAGGTGCCTGCCGCCGATCGTTCGCGCATGAACGTGCCGTTCTTCCTGAAGGACGAATCGCTGAACGCGAAGTTCATTGCCGAAGCCGATGCGCAAGGTCTGGTCCAGTTGAAAGGTCACAGTTCGGTCGGCGGCATGCGTGCCTCGATCTACAACGCGATGCCGATTGAAGGTGTGCAGGCGCTGGTCGCGTTCATGAAGGAATTCGAAAGAAAATACGGTTGATCGGCCACAGGGATGCCTTTGCCAATATGACTCCGGACGAGAAGCTCAAGCCGCTGCGGGAAAAGATCGATACGATCGACGCACAGATACTGGACCTGCTGAACCAGCGCGCGCGCGTGGCGCAGGAAGTCGGACACGTAAAGGCCGAAACCAATGCGCCGGTATTCCGTCCGGAACGCGAAGCGCAGGTGTTGCGCAGCGTGGGCGAACGCAATCCGGGGCCGTTGGCCGATACCGATGTCCAGACGATTTTCCGTGAGGTGATGTCGGCCTGCCGCGCGCTGGAAAAACGCGTTGCGGTGGCATACCTCGGACCGGCGGGCACTTTCAGCGAGCAGGCGGTCTACCAGCAGTTCGGCCGCGCTGTGGACGGCATTCCGTGCGCATCGATCGATGAAGTATTCCGTGCGACCGAAGCCGGCACCGCGGAATTCGGCGTGGTGCCGATCGAAAATTCATCCGAAGGTGTCGTCAACCGCACGCTGGACTTGTTGTTGCAGGCGACGCTGACGATCAGCGGCGAAGTGTCGATCCAGGTGCATCACAGTCTGATGACGCGCAGCGGAACGATGGATGGCGTCAAAACCATCTGCGCGCATCCGCAGGCGCTGGCGCAATGCCAGGTCTGGCTCAATCAGAACTATCCTCACATCGAACGCGCGGCGGTTTCTTCCAACGGCGAAGCTGCGCGCATGGCCGGCGAAGATTCGACTGTCGCGGCGATTGCCAGCGAGATCGCGGGCAAGAACTACAACCTGCAGGTCGTCAAGGCACATGTGCAGGACGATCCGCACAACCGCACGCGTTTCGCGGTGATCGGCCGGCTGCAGACGTCGTCCAGCGGCAAGGATCAGACTTCCCTGGTGCTTTCCGTGCCGAACAAGGCTGGTGCGGTATACAAGCTGCTGGCGCCGCTGGCCAAACATGGCGTGTCGATGACGCGGTTCGAATCGCGACCTGCGCGCATGGGAACCTGGGAATATTATTTCTACGTCGACGTGGAAGGGCATCTGAAGGATGACCGGGTCGCCGCCGCGCTGGCGGAACTGAAGGACAATGCGGCCTTCTTCAAGGTGCTTGGTTCGTATCCGGTCAGCGTCTGAACCGCCGTTCGACGCGATCACATCGGCTTTCGGCGGCGTGCAGCCGCCATCATCATTCGGAAACTGCTCATGTCTATTCAACTCGGTCCCGAGTATGTTCGTGCAATTGCGCCCTACCAGGGCGGCAAGCCGATCTCGGAAGTCGCCCGCGAATTCGGTCTCGATGAAGCGAAGATCGTCAAGCTTGCATCAAACGAAAATCCGCTCGGCATGCCCGACTCGGCCAGGCAGGCGATGGCCGCTGCGGTCGCCGACGCCGGGCGCTATCCGGACGGCAACGGTTTCGAACTGAAGGCGGCCATTACCGCCAAGTACGGTGTGCCGGCCGAATGGATCACACTCGGCAACGGCAGCAACGATATTCTGGAACTGGCTGCGCATGCATTCGTGCAACCCGGTCAGTCGGTGATCTACGCGCAATATTCGTTCGCAATCTACGCGTTGGCGGCGCAGGCCGTCGGCGGACGTTCGTTGGTCGTGGATGCGAAGAACTATGGCCATGATCTGGACGCAATGGCGGCAGCGATCGTCGACGATACACGTCTGATCTTCATTGCCAACCCGAACAATCCCACTGGCACTTTCATCCCTGGTGACGAGATCGAGGCATTTTTGAAGCGTGTGCCGACAAACGTCGTCGTCGTGCTGGATGAGGCATATACGGAATTTCTTCCCGCCGAACTGCAATACGACTCGATCGCCTGGGTCGGACGGTATCCGAATCTGCTGGTGTCACGCTCGATGTCCAAGGTGTACGGACTGGCGGGTTTGCGCATCGGTTACGGCATCGCGCAGCCGGGCATCACTGATCTGCTTAACCGCATTCGTCAGCCCTTCAATGTCAATTCGCTGGCACAGGCGGCGGCGATTGCCGCATTGAATGATGATGCCTTCGTCGCGCGCAGCGCCAAACTGAATGCGGACGGCTATCGGCAGCTGACAGCGGCATTCGATGCAATGAGCATCGAGTACGTGCAATCGCGTGGCAATTTCGTGTTGATCAAGGTCGGAGACGATCTTGGCGCGGGGGCGCGCGTCAACCTGGCGCTGCTGAAGCAGGGTGTGATCGTGCGCCCGGTCGGCAACTACGGCTTGCCGCAATGGCTTCGCATATCGATCGGGCTATATGAAGAGAACGAAACTTTTATCGCTGCATTGAAGAAGGCCCTCGCCTGAGCTACGCATAAGAACATGAGCGCTGCGCTAAAAAAAATCGTTATCGTCGGCGTCGGCCTGATCGGCGGCTCCTTCGCACTTGCCTTGCGCAAGGCGGGTGTTGTCGAACAGATCGTCGGCGTTGGACGCAGCATTGCCACGCTGCAGCGCGCGCAGCAACTTGGCTTGATCGATACTGGCGCGCCGATGAACGAAGCGCTGCAGCATGCAGACCTCGTGTTGTTGTCGGTGCCGGTTGCGCAAACCGAAGCCGTGCTTGCGTCAATGAAGCCGTATCTGTCCGACGAGACGGTGGTGACGGATGCCGGCAGCATCAAGACCGAGGTCGTGGCTGCCGCTCGTCGTGCGCTCGGAGAACGTATCGGCCAGTTCGTCCCGGGCCATCCGATCGCCGGCCGCGAAGTATCGGGGCCGGATGCCGCGATTGCCGATCTGTATGTCGGCAAGAAAGTCGTGCTGACGCCGCTGCCTGAAAATACCGAAGCGCAGATCGAGCGGGTTGCCGACGCATGGAAATGCTGTGGCGCGCAATTGCACCGTCTGGCGCCCGAGCAGCACGACGCGATCTTCGCCGCGGTCAGTCACCTGCCGCATCTGTTGTCCTTCGCCTTCATGGATGAAGTTGCGCACAAGCCGAACGTTGATCTGTTGCTGCAGCACGCGGCAAGCGGTTTTCGTGGTTTCACGCGGCTGGCAAGCTCATCACCGGAGATGTGGCGCGACATCGGCATCGCGAACCGCAATGCGATCCTGAACGAACTCGATGCCTATATCGCGCGACTCGCGAATTTCCGGAAGCAGCTTGCCGATGGCGATGCCGCTGCGATGCACGCCATGTTTTCCCATGCACAGCAGACACGTGATGCGTGGCTGCAGCACACTGATGCTGCCGTGGCGCCGGAAGAAAAGAACACATGAAACACTATCCCCACCATCTCGACCTGAAGCCTGCGCTGCAGGCAAAAGGCACGGTGCGCCTGCCCGGTTCCAAGAGCATTTCCAATCGCACGCTGCTACTGGCGGCGCTTGCCGAAGGCACGACGCACATCAAGGATTTGCTGGCCTCCGACGACACGCATGTGATGCTGATGGCCTTGCAGAAGCTCGGCGTCAAATGGGAGCAGATCGGCGAATCGCAGGATTACTTCGTGCATGGCATCAATGGTGTGCTGCCGGTGCATCATGCCGATCTGTTCATGGGCAATGCGGGCACGGCGATCCGCCCGCTGACAGCGGCGCTGGCGGTAATGGGCGGTGATTACACCTTGCACGGCGTCTCGCGCATGCACGAACGGCCGATCGGCGATCTGGTCGATGCGTTGAACGAGATCGGCGCGCATATCGAGTACACCGGCGAGTCCGGCTTCCCGCCGCTGCATATCCAGCGCGGCCGCATCCACGCCGACCGCATGAAGGTGCGCGGCAATGTGTCCAGCCAGTTCCTGACCGCCTTGCTGATGGCGGCGCCATTGATGGCGCGGGAACGCAATATCACGATCGATGTGATCGGCGAGCTGATCTCCAAGCCCTATATCGAAATCACGCTGAACCTGATGCGTCGCTTTGGCGTCGAGGTGCAGCGCGAAGGCTGGCAGTCGTTCACGATCACAGCCGGTCAGCGTTATCAAAGCCCGGGCACTATCCATGTGGAGGGCGATGCGTCGTCGGCTTCCTATTTCCTTGCAGCCGGCGCAATTGCGCACGGACCGGTGCGCGTCGAAGGCGTTGGCAAGGACAGCATCCAGGGCGACGTGCGTTTCGTCGAATCCTTGCGTCAGATGGGCGCGACCGTCACGCTGGGTGACAACTGGATCGAGGCGCAATCGAATGGTGAGCTGAAAGCGATCGACGCCGACTTCAATCACATTCCGGATGCGGCGATGACGATTGCGGTCGCGGCGTTGTACGCGGATGGCCCAAGCACCTTGCGCAACATCGGCAGCTGGCGTGTCAAGGAAACCGATCGCCTTGCGGCGATGGCGACGGAATTGCGCAAGCTCGGCGCGACGGTGGAAGAAGGCGAGGATTATCTGCGCGTGACGCCACCGACCGAAATTCATGCCGCTGCCATCGACACCTACGACGATCATCGGATGGCGATGAGCTTTTCGCTGGCCTCGCTCGATGGTGCGTTGCGCCGCGGTGCGAACGTTCGCATCAACGATCCGCAATGCGTTGCCAAGACCTTCCCCGAATACTTCGGCGCTTTCGCCAAGGTGACCGAAGAAACGTTGTTTTAAGCTAGCCTATATCGCGGGCGGCATGTCGCCGCCCCGCGGTTCTGAACGGATTTTCCATGTCTCAACTCGACAATATTCCCGTCATCACAATCGACGGGCCGACCGCATCCGGCAAGGGCACGGTCGCGCAGCTGGTGGCTGACAAGCTGCATTTCCACTATCTGGATTCCGGCGCGCTGTACAGGTTGACCGCGCTGTCAGCCTTGCGCGCCGGCACGCCGCTGGACGATGAGCCGGCCTTGAGCGCACTGGCTACCGGTCTGCGCTGCAGCTTCCGCGGCGGCGAGATTTTTCTTGGCGATGACAACGTCGGCATGGCGATCCGGGCTGAAGAAGTTGGTAATACGGCATCGAAAATTGCTGCCTTGCCGACTCTGAGGAAAGCCTTGGTCGACCTGCAACTGCGTTTCCGCGAGGCGCCAGGACTGGTAGCCGACGGCCGCGACATGGGCACCGTAATTTTTCCGCAAGCCTGCCTGAAGGTCTTTTTGACCGCCAGCGCCGAGGCACGCGCGGAAAGGCGATATAAGCAATTGATTGACAAGGGATTTTCTGCTAATATGCACGACCTTCTGAAGGATTTGAATGAACGTGATGCACGCGACGCCAATCGCGCTGTCGCTCCGCTCAAACCGGCAGAAGGGGCGTACTTGCTGGATACTTCGAATCTGACCGTGAATCAGGCGGTGGAACAGGTGCTCACTTGGTATGCCGCGGTAAAGAAGTCTGCTTGATTGTTGTACGGTGTCCGCACGGCGCAAAGCTGTGTAGACGATGAGTAACCTAACCCAGTATCCGTACGGTTTGCATTGAGCGAACCGAATGCAAAACGGATGTTGGTCAAAACCTGTTCACACTATGTCTACTGCTGTTAATTCCCAAACCTCCGGCATGGAAAGCTTTGCCGCGCTGTTCGAAGAATCGCTGTCCCGCCAGGACATGCGCTCCGGCGAAGTCATCTCGGCTGAAGTCGTTCGCATCGACCACAATTTCGTGATCGTGAACGCAGGCCTGAAATCGGAAGCATTCATTCCTATCGAAGAATTCAAGAACGACAGCGGCGAGCTGGAAGTCAATGTCGGCGACTTCATCTCCGTTGCGATCGAATCGCTGGAAAACGGTTTCGGCGACACCATCCTGTCGCGCGACAAGGCCAAGCGTCTGGCTTCGTGGCTCTCGCTGGAAAAAGCGATGGAGTCCGGCGAGATCGTTACCGGCACCGTCAATGGCAAGGTCAAGGGCGGCCTGACCGTTCTGACCAACGGCATCCGCGCCTTCCTGCCGGGTTCGCTGGTCGACACCCGTCCGGTCAAGGACACCACGCCGTACGAAGGCAAGACCCTGGAATTCAAGGTCATCAAGCTGGATCGCAAGCGCAACAACGTCGTGCTGTCGCGCCGCGCCGTCATCGAAGCATCGATGGGCGAAGAGCGCGCGAAGCTGATGGAAACGCTGAAGGAAGGCACCATCGTCACCGGCGTCGTCAAGAACATCACCGACTACGGTGCGTTCGTCGACCTCGGCGGCATCGACGGCCTGCTGCACATCACCGACCTGGCATGGCGTCGCGTGCGTCATCCGTCGGAAGTGCTGTCGGTTGGCCAGGAAATCACCGCCAAGGTCCTCAAGTACGATCAAGAGAAGAACCGCGTCTCGCTGGGCGTCAAGCAACTCGGCGACGATCCATGGACCGGTCTGTCGCGTCGTTACCCGCAAGGCACCCGCCTGTTCGGTAAAGTCACCAACCTGACCGACTACGGTGCATTCGTCGAAGTCGAGCAAGGCATCGAAGGCCTGGTGCACGTGTCCGAAATGGACTGGACCAATAAGAACGTTGCGCCGAACAAGGTTGTCCAGCTGGGCGACGAAGTCGAAGTCATGGTGCTGGAAATCGACGAAGAGCGTCGTCGTATCAGCCTCGGCATGAAGCAGTGCAAGCCGAACCCATGGGACGACTTTGCCGTCACCCACAAGAAGGGCGACAAGGTCAAGGGCGCGATCAAGTCGATCACCGACTTCGGCGTGTTCATCGGTCTGCCTGGCAACATCGACGGTCTGGTTCATCTGTCCGACCTGTCCTGGACCGAAAGCGGCGAAGAAGCCGTTCGCAAGTTCAAGAAGGGCGACGAGCTGGAAGCCGTGGTGCTGGCAATCGACGTGGAACGCGAGCGCGTTTCGCTGGGCGTCAAGCAGCTGGAAGGCGACCCGTTCAACAACTACGCTGCAATGAACGACAAGGGCGCGCTGGTCACCGGTACGGTCAAGTCGGTCGAGCCGAAGGGCGCTGTGATCCAGTTGTCGGATGAAGTCGAAGGCTATCTGCGTGCTTCCGAAATCTCCCGCGATCGCGTGGAAGATGCCGGTACGCACCTGAAAGTTGGCGATTCCGTCGAAGCCATGGTGATCAACGTCGATCGCAAGGCTCGCAGCATCCAGCTGTCGATCAAGGCCAAGGACAATGTCGAAACGCAGGAAGCAATGCAGAAGATGTCGGCTGCCGACGCCAATGCTGCTTCCGGTACGACCAGCCTGGGCGCACTGCTCAAAGCCAAGCTCGACAACAAGAACTAAGTTCATCGTCAATGACTAAGTCGGAGCTGATTGCCCGTCTGGCTGAGCGATATCCGCAGCTGGTAGCAAAGGATGCGGATTTCGCGGTCAAAACCATACTCGACGCGATGTCGGACGCCCTGGCGACCGGACAGCGTATCGAGATCCGCGGTTTTGGCAGCTTTGCGCTCAATAGCCGTCCGCCGCGCATCGGCCGCAATCCGAAGTCGGGCGACAAGGTGATGGTCCCGGAAAAACGGGTTCCGCACTTCAAGCCCGGCAAGCAATTGCGGGAGCGC